>DASRHX010000282.1:0-5202 GCA_035650295.1 Bryobacteraceae bacterium
CAGATACGACCGTATTAATCCTGGGTGAAACCGGAACCGGAAAAGAACTAATTGCTCGCGCCATACACAAGCGATCTGCTCGCAGTTCCCGAACTTTTATTCGCGTAAATTGCGCGGCAATTCCGCAGTCGCTTATTGCCTCCGAGTTGTTCGGACATGAAAAAGGCGCCTTCACCGGAGCGATACAACAGCGCGTGGGACGTTTTGAGGCGGCTGACGGAGGAACGATTTTCCTCGACGAGGTCGGCGATCTCCCAGCCGAAACTCAAATTGCACTTCTCCGAGTCCTCCAAGAGCGGGAAATCGAGCGCGTTGGAAGCATCAAGCCGATACCTATTGATGTGCGGGTACTGGCCGCGACTAACCGCAACCTGGAGGACGCCGTAGCGGATGGCACGTTTCGCAAGGACCTTTTCTACAGGCTGAACATTTTCCCCATCCGGATTCCATCGCTCCGTGAAAGAGCCGAGGATATTCCCTTGCTGGTTGAGTACTTCGTCGAGCGCTACGCGAAGAAAGCCAGGAAAAAGATCAAAAGTATCAGCCAGCAGACATTTGACCTGTTCCAAAGCTACGAGTGGCCGGGCAATATTCGCGAGCTGCAGAATGTAATCGAGCGAGCCGTTATTTTATGCGACGGCGAAACGTTCTGTGTGGACGAAACATGGCTCAAGCGGGAAAATCGGCAGCCTTCGGGGCCGGCCGTTCCGCTCGAAACAGCTCTGATGAGACGCGAGCGGGAAGCCATTGAAACGGCATTGGCCGAAACTCGTGGCCGAGTGGGCGGGCCCAAAGGAGCGGCCGCCAAGCTTGGCATTCCTCGCCAAACCCTCGAGTCAAAAATCAAAATACTAGGAATTAACAAATTCCGTTTCAAAACACCGTAATAGTCCTGCCCTGCCTGAGCCTCACCGTCGTCGAGGCTTTTCCAGTTCGAGAGCGAGTTTGTCGGACGTCGTGAATTGCTTCTGCCAAGAGACCAGGAATACCCGCGCCTGCGTGGCGCCGAAAATTCGGCTAAAGCTGAAAAGAATTTCGGCTAAAGCTGAAAAAATACTTGAGCAATTTGTCTAAGTGTAATGAATGCAAGAGTCCTGGTGTGGTCCTACCCTTGCAATAGGTATCTTGCGCGATCGGGGACTCAATATGACCTTCAAGATTGAAAAAACTTATAGCGGCCAGGTCACAACACTTCGGCTCAGTGGGAGATTGGAGTCTGAGTGCCTTGGGGTATTGAAGGAACAGATCGAGCACAGCGGTCCTCAAGTTGTATTAGACCTCGCGGAACTTGAACTCGTGGACGTAGAGGTGGTTCGTTTTCTTAACGCCTGCCAGAACGAGGGGGTGGGAATCGCGAACGGTTCTCCTTACATACGTGAATGGATGCTCCGTGAATGGAAACCAGGAGCGTAACTATGCAATTGTCAACTCTGCTGGGCGTATGACGAAGGAAGAAGGTACAAAATGAGTCAATCACAGACAGAGAAAAACAAGGCGCTTGTCCTTGAGGCGTTCGAGACGCTGTTCAATAAGCGGGACTACGAGGCGGCCGAGCGCTTTTGGTCGCCCAACTATATTCAGCACAGCGCACACATCGAGCCCGGTCGCGAGGGTCTATTCGATCTCGTTAAGGGTATTCCCGCAACACTGAAGTATGAATCGGGCGTGATTGTGGCCGAAGGGGATTTCGTAATCGTCCACGGCCGATTTTCCGGTTTCGGCCAACCAGTCAACTGGATCGCAGCTGACATCCTCCGCATCAAGGATGGTGTTCTCGTCGAGCACTGGGACGTAATTCAAGACGAAGCCTCCCGCGAACAATCTAAGAGCGGCCGGCCAATGTTCGGAGAGGAATTTCCGAAGTGAGCGCTAACAGGAGTAACAACTATGGGCAAGTTGCAGGGGAAAGTAGCAGTCATCACCGGCGGCTCTACGGGGATAGGGTTGGCTACGGCAAAGCTCTTCGTCAGAGAGGGCGCCTATGTCTTCATCACGGGCCGTCGCCAGAAAGAACTCGATGAAGCCGTGAAGGCAATCGGCAGCAACATTTCTGGCGTTCAGGGAGACGTTGCCAAACTGGCCGACCTTGATCGTCTCTACGAAACCGTCAAGGGAAAGGGGCGAATCGACATCGTTTTCGCCAATGCCGGCATAGTTGAAATCGCTACCTTGAAGGAAGTCACGGAAAAGAATTTCGACAAAATCTTCAACATCAATGTGAAGGGGACGCTCTTCACGGTGCAAAAGGCCCTACCGCTTTTGAACGACGGCGGATCCATTATTCTCATGGGCTCCGTCGCGAGCGCCAAAGGAACACCCGGGTGGTCGGTCTACGGCGCGAGCAAGGCCGCCATCCGGAACTTCGTGCGAGGCTGGACCGTGGAGCTGAAGGACCGCCGTATCCGCTCAAATGTCCTCAGCCCCGGTCCGATCGAAACACCACTTGCCGCGGCGCAGCCTCAAGACGCCATCGCGAGTATTGTGTCCACTATTCCGATGGGCCGCATGGGGGAGCCTGATGAAGTTGCCAAGGCGGCGCTGTTTCTGGCCTCGGATGACTCCAGTTTCGTCACGGGGATCGAACTATTTGTCGATGGCGGCAGAGCGCAGATCTGATTAATTCTTATCAGTCCAAACAACAACAAAAACAAAGAAAGGGCAAAACATGAGCAACAAAAATGAAAAAGGACTGGCGGGCAAGATTGCGCTCGTCACTGGCGGTTCCCGGGGCATTGGCGCAGCAATCGCGAAGCGTCTGGCCGCGGACGGAGCGAGCGTCGCTGTAACTTACTCCAAAGGCGCGGACGCCGCCGCGTCTGTCGTCAAAGCGATCGAACGCGCCGGCGGAAAGGCGGTCGCGATCCAGGCGGATGCCGCCGACGCCGATGCAGTCAGAAACGCCGTCGAAAGGACGGTCACGACATTTGGCCGGCTAGACGTGCTGGTGAACAACGCCGGCACGGTCATTCCGATGAAAGTCGAAGAGACGACGCTTGCCGACTTCGACCGCGTTTTTGCGGTCAACGTCCGCGGCGCATTCGTCGCGACGCAGGCAGCGCTCAAGCACATGAAGGCGGGCGGGCGAATCATCATGATTGGTTCGTGCGTGGGCGAGCGCGTGTTTATGCCCGGCATGGCGCCCTACTCGGCAACTAAGGGAGCCATCAAAATGTTTACGCAAGGGCTGGCGCGTGAGCTCGGAGCGCGCGGCATTACGGTCAACAATGTTCAGCCGGGGCCAATCGACACGGATCTGAACCCCGCCTCAGGCGAGTGGGCCGCAGGCCAAAAGGCCGTCGTTCCGCTTGATCGGTATGGACACGCCGACGAAGTCGCAGCGCTTGTAGCGTTCGTCGCCGGACCAGAGTCGTCATACATAAACGGCGCCAACTTGACAGTCGACGGCGGTACCAACGCCTGACCGCAACGCAGGTGGGAGGGATTCAGATGGTCACGCGGACTGAAGACTATCATTCGGATCACGATGGGGGAACGTTTGCTCCGATTGAAGCTACTACGGTAGCGACGTGGAAGGCGCGCGCGTTCCTGGAGAACCTCACGGTCGACGCTGAGGGTGCAGTATTCGTCACCGTCTATTCGCACAATCGCGTCGATCGCTACGATCCGGCGACGGGCGCGACGACCACATTCGCGGAGGTTCCGGCGCCGCCCATGGGACTTGCGTTTGATGCCGGCGGCGTGCTTTGGATGACCAGCGGCGCGCTGTATGAGGGGCCTGGGTTTATCTGGCGAGTCGAGCGGGCCGGCGCCGTCCGGCAATGGTGTGAACTTCCGGACGCCACCTTCATGAACGGCTGCACGATGCATCCGAATGGGCGAACGCTTTTGGCCTGCGAAAGTTCCTCCGGCCATATCCTCGCGATCGATCTTGCCCAACCTGGCCGTTGGGACGTGTGGCTCCAGGGGGATCAACTCAGGCCGATCGTGCCCAAATATCCGGGGTCGAACGGGATCAAAATCCACCAGGGCTGGGCATGGATCAGCGTCTCAGGACGCAACTTATTGGTCCGCGCGCCGATCCAACCGGATGGCTCCGCCGGCGCTATCGAAATTGCGGCAGCGCGTCTTTGTGCCGACGACTTCGCGTTTGGAATGTCCGGTTCGCTCTATATCACCACGCATCCCGAACACACTCTGGTTCGCCTCGACCCCTCAGGCGCTCGCACAACATTGGCAGGCCCCGAACAGGGTATGGTCGGGAGCACGGCATGCGCCTTCGGAAGAGCGCCCGGCGACGAGAAGGCGCTCTATGTAACGACCGATGGCGGCTTTCTGATTCCCCACGAAAGTGGCATCCAGGACGCCAAGCTCGTACGGATGGAAGTCGGCGAATCGGGTTGGCCCCTGCTGCAAGGAGTGTGATGGAAATGATACGCATAGCCATCCTAGATGATTATCAAAACGCGTCGCTGGAGATGGCCGACTGGTCGCCGCTCGCCGGGCGCGCCGTGATCACTGTTTTCAATGACCATTTGTCCGATTTCGACAAAGTTGTCGAGCGCCTCCTGCCGTTCGACGTGGTCTGCGTCATGCGCGAGCGCACACCGCTGCCACGGTCAGTCATCGGGCGCTTGCCGCGACTGAAGCTGATCGCATCGACCGGTCCTCGCAACGCGGCCATCGATGTGGAGGCCGCGGCCGAGCGAGGTATCGTGGTAGCGCATACGGGATACGATGCACGCTCCACCATCGAGATGACTTGGGCTCTCATCCTTGCGAGCGCGCGTCAGGTCGCATTGGAAAACGCGCATTTGCGGGCCGGCGGCTGGCAGCTCACGATGGGCGACAGTCTCCACGGTAAGACGCTCGGCGTTCTCGGCCTCGGCAACATTGGCTCGGAGGTTGCGCGAATCGGCCTCGCGTTCGGCATGGAAGTGATCGCCTGGAGCCAGAATCTCACGGCAGACAAGGCGCAAACATGCGGAGCGCGGCTGGTCTCCAAGGAGGAACTCTTCCGGAACGCTGACATCCTGACGATCCACCTCGTCCTGAGTCAAAGGACGAAGGGGTTGGTTGGAGCGGCCGAATTGCAGGCAATGAAGCCATCGGCCAGACTCATCAATACCTCGCGTGGACCGATCGTTGACGAGCCGGCGCTCATCGAGGTCTTGCGTGACCGCCGGATCGCTGGCGCGGCGCTCGACGTGTTCGACATCGAGCCCTTGCCGGCGGATCACCCTT
>DASRHX010000283.1:0-3581 GCA_035650295.1 Bryobacteraceae bacterium
GCCGTCCGCCGCCGTAATCGTGCTGGCCACGCTCGGACTCAAGCGGAGCAAGCCGCCTTGCGTACCGACCCAGACGTCGTCTTCGCCGTCTTCGAAAAGCGCCAGCACGTTGTTGTGCGGCAACATGGACGGCGCTGAAAATTTGACGAAGCGGCCCGCCGTATAGCGCAGCAGCCCTTGCCCGTACGAGCCGACCCAAAGCTGTCCGTTGCGGCTTTCGCGCAACACGCTGATGTTAAGGTCGCTAAGAATTCTGGGAGTCGTGAAAGGATTGTCGCGCGGGCTGTGGGGGAGCCTGCGCAAGCCGGAGATGGTGCCGACCCAGATCGCGCCGTCCGCCGTTTGGTGAATGGTGCGAATGCTGTTGTCGGCCTGGCTCTCAGTGGAACTGTAATAAGCCGCGCCTTGCTCGCTCAGAATCAGCAGGCCCCAACCGCCGACCAGCAAGCGCCCCGCGCGGTCTTCGCAAATTGCATGTACGCTGATCGTGGGCGCGCCGCTTTTGCCATCCACGCGGCTCAGCATTTCATCTTGCAGCCGGAACAGCCCGGCATCCGTCCCGATCCAAAGCCTCTGCGCCCTGTCTTCAAAGATGACGCGCACGAAACCGTTGCTCAGCCCTTCCGCCGCGCCAAACGCGCGAAATACGCCATGCCGATAACGAACCAGGCCGCCGCCTTCAGTACCTGCCCACAACGCGCCGTCCCTGGCGGCCAGCAACGTATAAACGCTGTCATCCCGGAAGGCCGGCGTATTCTCGCGGTTGAAGACGGCGAAGGAAGTGCCGTCGAATCGCACCAGCCCGCCGCTGGTGCCGATCCAAAGATAGCCGTCAGGAGTTTGCGCTAGTGATTGCGCCAAGTCTTCGGGCAGCCCGTCCGCGCTGCGCCACAAGCGGCGGCTGTAGGCAAGCGCGTCCGGCGGCGTAACTTCAGCCGCCAATGGGGGGGCGGCACCCGCGTAGCCGAGGAAAAATAGACACCAGAACGCCCATTTTGTGAGGCGAGCAGTAATCATTTTCCATGTGGCATTTTCCATTTTTGACTGGTCATTGGTCAAACCCCTGCGCAGGCATGGGTCAATGATAACTGACAGACATGAGACGACCGATGGAAGATAATCGACGAGTCAGGGCAGATGCACGATGCCGCGTTGTAAGGCCGCGACGGTGGCCTGCGTGCGGTCGCTGACGTTCAAGCGGCTGAGAATGATGTTGATATGCCATTTGACCGTGGCTTCGCTGATGCCCAGCGCCTCGCCGATCTCGCGGTTGCTCAAGCCTTTGACGATCAACTCCAGCACTTCCATTTCGCGGGCGCTCAGTTCCGAATGCGGCGGGCGTTCGGCCAAACTCTTCGAGACCGAAGCCGGGATGAACTTCAAGCCGGCGTGAACCTTGCGAATCGCGTTGACCAGATCGTTGTGCGACATGCCTTTCAGCAAGTAAGCTTGTGCGCCCGCTTCAAGCGCGCGGTGAATGTCTTCGTCGCCATCGTAGGTCGTCAGGACGATGAAACGCAGCTTCGGTTGTGGCTTGCGAATCGCGCGAATCGCCTCGACGCCGCTCATGCCGGGCAGGCGCAAATCCATGAGCATGACATCGGCGACTTGCCGCATACAGACCGCGCACGCCTCCTCACCCGAACCTGCCTCGCCGACTACGGTCATGTCGGGCTGCAAACCGATGATCGCAGCCAACCCAAAGCGCACGACCGGATGATCGTCTACGAGGATGACACGAATCGCCGTTGCTTCAGGCATACCTACCGCTCAACCCTGATTACGTACCAGGTCGTGGTTTGTTCGCCCAAGGTGATTTGCCAGCCCTCCGGCGTCTGCTTCGCCGCAATGGTCGAGCCGAGGTGTTGTCCGCGCCCATCCAGCGCGGCGAGCGTCACTTGACGCGCGCCAATGAGATTGCGCAGCACCAGGTCTCCCGTCACCGGCTCGATCAAGGTTGGCGCGGTACCCGATTGCTTCAAGGCCGAACGGGTTTCGTTCCATTCCATCCCGGTGTTGGCCGCCAGCGCGCCGGCCGTCAAGAGCAAGCGGTTCGAACGGGCCACCGGTTGATCATCGAGCGCGCTCAATGTCAGGGCGGCAAAGCGATTCTGCAACCGGAGGATCCAATAACGCAAGGGTTTCGCGTGAGCCCGGATAAAGCCGATGGCTGCCGTCGAGCGTTCCGTTTCGACCGTGACCAGCCCGCCCTTTTCCGGCGAAGTCGTCCACGTCAATTCGCCGGTATCGGAAACCAGCGGATTGGCCGCTTGCCACCGTGGCGGCTCGGTTGGCTTGCCGTCGAGTGTGGCAATGCGCGAACCGTGCTGTAAAGGCAGCAACGCGGGAAAGCCCGGCGTGAAATACGGACGCTCTTTCGCGGGCAAGCGCGAGCTATCCGCTACTTGTTGCGCCGAGTACGACCGTTGGATGGTTTGCCGCGCCGCGCGCACATCGCCGCGCAGGTACATCAAAGCGCCCGCCGCCAGTTGCGGCAATTTGACGGGATGGTGCGAGAGGTCGAAAGCATCGCCGATCACCGGCCGCCAGTCTGGCGCGGCTTTCGGCTCGAAAGTGTACCAGAAAACGCCGTCCCAATCCTGTAACGCCGCGTAAGCCGCCAGAATCGGGATGCCTTCGCTAGCGTAATCGTTCGGGAAAGGGTGATTGGTCTCACTCACCGTGTAAGGCTTGCCCGCAAAGGCCGTGCGCGAAAGCTCAACGACCGTCGAATTCAAGGGATCATTCACCATCGGCGTATTCGGAATGCCGCGCGGCCCCGGATGTTGCCAATACGTGTGCCCGTCCACGATCTCGAGGAGCGAGGCCGAAGCCAGGAGCGGATAACTGCTGCCGCTGTGGCTGTGATCGGCGGTGGCGACGAGGGGCGCTTTCACCTTGAGCGTATTTCTCAGATACGCTTGCATGTCCAGGAAGAAGGAGCGCTCCATCTCCATGAAGAATTTCAACTCGGTGTCATACCGCTCCGGCGGCGCGGCATTCTTTTCGTTCCCCTGCAGACGCGGAATCGGTTGGTCCGCCGCCACGCCCGCCAGCGTGCGCAAGCGGGACAGTTCCTCCTCGCTGCAATGCCGTTTCAGCCAGTGATTATAAGTGTCCAGCAAATCTTTATCGTAAGCGGGCGTCGGCGCGCGAAAACCGAGATACAGCGCATTTTCGTTGACCAGTTCGACGGTCACGACCGCAGGTTCATGGCGATACTCGGTTTTGGTGTAGGGGTTGAGATGCGTCAGCAGTTGGTGAGCGTATTCCTTTTGCAGTTCAATCAAACGCGCATCGTAAAATGTCAGCCCTTTCGCCCAACGAATCTTGTCGGCGTCTTTGACGCCATCGCCGGCTTTATACGAGCGCCCGACGTTGAGGTTGATGTTGAGATAAATCCCGCGCTTTTTGAGTTCCGCCGTCCAGAAGTCAAAGCGATCGAGTTGTTCGGCATCAAAGGCACGTGTGTCTTCACGCTTGGCGTCAATCAAGCCGCGCGGCGTCGCCAGATCGAGGAAATGCAAGCGCACACAATTGATGCCAAATCGCGCCAGCGTCGCCGCCCACAGCGGCGCGTC
>DASRHX010000284.1:0-3425 GCA_035650295.1 Bryobacteraceae bacterium
CTCCCCATCGACAACGGCTACTTTCACCTCTCCGATGCCCCCGGCCTCGGCTTCGAGTTAATTGAATCGGAACTCGACAAGCATCCCGGCGTGCGTGTAGCGCGGGAAGGGTTCTATATCTAAGACCGCTTGGTAAGTCGTGGGTTTAGTGACGCGCAATTCTAGCTGATCCAATAACCACAAAGGCACTTGCCGATCCGTCCAAGAATGAACGCACCGCAAAGTATCCGTTGATGAATTGCCCGCGATTTCGCGGCGATCACCCTACGCCACCGCCGTAATCTCAACCTCGCCCGCCAAACTACTCGGCTCCGGAATCGGATCGCCAAATTGCCGCAGGGTCTCCAGATGCCCCTCGATCGCCTCGCGAATGTTGAGCTTGGTCTCCTCCAACGTGTGGCCGGTTGACATGCAGCCTGGCAGATCGGGAACATAAGCCGCCCAATTGCTTTCGGTGCGTTCGAAAATGACCGCATACTTCACGCTCATCGTTTATCCTCCAATCCGGCCGCTCTCAGAACCGCCTTGTGAGTTCCGGTTGGCACTTCGTCTCCGGGACGGCCCGGTACCGTGACGACGTTTGGTCAGGTCGCGAACCTTCACACTCTCCAGCCTACAGTGGCCTTGTTTGTTGGCGCGCCCAGCGGGAGACCGCTAACCTACGCCCCCTTCGGCACCGCCCAGTGTTTCCGGTATCGCCGCGTCAACACCGCACTCGCCTCCGCATCGCCCTTGATCGTCTCCGCCGCCGGATCGAACTCCACGTTTCGGCCCGTGCGCGCCACGATATTCCCCAGGTGCGCATGCAGCGTCGAGGCATGCCCAATCTCAATATCCGCATTCGCCTTCTTCCGCGTGCGCACGCATTCGAGGAAATTCCGCATGTGTCCTTCCTCGCCCTGCTCCTGATCCCTCTTCACGACCTTCCCCTTGCGATCAAGCAGGCGATAGCCCCACTTGCCGCCCCAACGTGCGATCTCAATCATCCCCTCGGTCCCATACACTGCCACGCCGTTCTCTTGCTCGTTCATCCCATACGGATTCCAAATGCGCTGCTCGAACACAAGCGCCTCGCCGCCCGCATAGTCGAACGTGATGCTCATCGAATCCGGCGTCTGCTGGTCGTCGTCGAAGAACGTCTTGCGCCCCCAACCGCTCGCCCGCACCGGCGCGCCCACTCCCAGCGCCCAACGCGCCATGTCGATTTGGTGCACGCCGTCGTTGCCCATGTCGCCTGTTCCGAAACTCCACCACCAGTGCCAGTTGTAGTGAAACCGGTTATCGCGGAACGGAACCGCCTCGGCAGCGCCCAGCCACAGATCGTAATCGACCTCCGGAGGCGGCGTACTTTCCTTGCCGCGTCCGATGTTCTCCCGCATCTGCACGTTCCACGCCTTGGCCATGCGCACTTTCCCCAGCACGCCTGACCGCGCCGCTTCGATTCCCCGTTGGATCGACGGCCGGCTGCGCGCCTGCGTGCCCATCTGCATAACCCGCTTGTGCTCGCGCGCCGCCTCCACCATGAGCCGCCCTTCGCTTCATACGGCCCACCTCCCCAAAGTCGTCACACTTTCTCCGGCACCACGTACGGCTTCCGGTACTCCCGCGTCAGCAACTTATTCGCCTCCGCATCCCCCGGAAACTCCATGCGCGCCTCATCGAATTTCAGCTTTCGTCCCACGCGGTAGCTGATGTTCCCCAGATGGCACAACGCCGTCGACAGGAACGTCTCTTCGATCTCGGCGTGCAGCAGCTTCGGATCGCGCGCCCGCACCGCGTCGGCAAAATTCTGGAAGTGATCGAGATTGGCCGGATACTCGGTCTCCGGTTCCAACTCCTTGTTGCGTCCCATGCGAATGCGGAACTGGCCGTTCGCCGCCAGGTGCATATGCCCCTTGGTGCCAAAGAAGTCCCAGGACATCGGCTCGGCCGTGTACAGCCCGCGCAACTGCCCCACAATCATCGACCCATCGGCGTATGTCCACGTCACGTTCTGCGTGTTCGGTGTCTGTGCCTGATCTTTGTATCCGAACCGCCCGCCGCTCGACTCGACGCTTACCGGCAACCGCTTCTTCATGCCCCAGCGCAGAATGTCGATCAGGTGGATTCCGTTATTTCCCAGCTCGCCGTTACCGAAATCCCAGAACCAGTGCCAGTTATAGTGCACCAGGTTCTCGTGATACGGCTGCATCGGCGCCGGTCCCAGCCACAGGTCCCAGTTCAACCACCCCGGCGGCTGCTTATGCTCCTTGAATCCGATCGAGTCGCGCGAGCCTGGGAAGAAGAAGTTGCCCTGATAGATGTCGCCGATCGCGCCCGCGTGGACCAACTCGATCGCCTTGCGGAATCGTCCCCACCACCGACGCTGCGTCCCGCCCGCGGCGATGCGCTTGTACTTGCGCGCCGCCTCGACGAGCTTGGTTCCCTCCCATACGTTGTGCGAAACCGGCTTTTCCACGTAGACGTCCTTGCCCGCCTGCATCGCCCAGATCGCCGTCAGCGTGTGCCAGTGATTCGTCGTCGCAATCGTCACGGCGTCGATCTCTTTGTCATCGAAGATGCGGCGCATATCGGCGTCGATCTTCGGCCGTTTGCCCGTCTGCCGGAAAATCGCCGATGCGGCCTCTTCGGTGCGGTTACCGTCCGGGTCCACCAGCGCGGCAATCTCCACGCCCTTTACGGGAAGGATCTCTTTGATGTGCGCCGAGCCGCGCGAGCCCACGCCCACAATCGCCACGCGCACGCGATCATTCGCTTGTGCCCAGCTTTGAGGCGCGGCCGCGGCCGCCGATACGAGGAATTGTCGCCGTTTCACCATGGGAGCAACCAGTTTACTCTGTGGGACCAGTCTCCTGGTCGATGGCCTTCGCCACTGCCCGCTCCATCAAACCGAGCTTGCCGCACCGAGCCGCGACAGTGAGGGAGTGGGTGACGCTACCCAGCTGCCAATAGATCGTTTTTGACCAGTGTTTCGACAGTCTGGCACGCCATGAACACGCGCCCTTTCACTCGCGATTCATACTCCGCAACTTGGCCATCCAGCACTGCCAGCGCTTGTTGATTCCAAAGATCACGCGGTTTTCCGATTATTAGAACGTCATCAAGGTCACTTGCGATGCCCACGAACATCACCAGCGCAGTCTCCAATTCCGGCTGACCGAGGTTGGACGTTAGTGCCGCAATTTCCCTTGAGCCCTCTGCAATTCCGATAATGCCGTGGCGGATGCACCGAGCAAGCGCAAGGATCTGAATCTTTTGTTCTCGCAGATACTCTGGCTTTTCTAAACCGTCGAGGACGCGCGTCGGAGGGAACTCGTCGAGCCTTGGCGGGCGGACATGGCCGACGAACTCCTGCTCGCAAGCGCCATATCGGAGGTAGTTCAGCCGAGCCGCGGACAGGCAGACCTGGTTGGCGCCGCCCGCAA
>DASRHX010000285.1:0-4963 GCA_035650295.1 Bryobacteraceae bacterium
TTTATGCGGCTGGCCAGGCTGATCGCGATCGATGATGATTTCCTTCACATCTGCTCGTGCCATGACTTTCTCCTTAGAGCTTCACCGCGTTTGCGTCGACGTACTTTCGAATGTTGGCCTGATGACTTCCTTCCGAGCCGATGTAGCGGAAGGCTTCGGCGTATTGGAGCCCGAAACGCTGGCCGAGCAGACGCCAATCCTCCATCAGGAAGTGCTTTATGTATTGGCGATTCGCGGTGTCGTCGTCGTCGCCGAGCAGCGCAAGCTTCTTCCCTTGTTTGGCGAGTTCGGCGCGCAGGCGAGAGCCGGCTTCCCCGGCAGGTCCTTTACCCTTGTTGGCGACATTGCCACGCACCTTTTGATCAATGTAGGGGCTGATGTCGACGATGCGATTTACAAGATTGTGGCCGTTTGGCGAGCGGGCATGATAATACTTCTCGCGCACGTGGACGGGCTTCAATCCGGCGCGGTAATGTTCCGGATAGTCCTTGCTCGTGCCTGCCAGCCAACACGCCGCTTCCGCCGCACGCCCGGCAACCAGATGGTCGGGATTCTCTTCATAGTGGTTATAAGGGTCCATCGTGATCAGCGTGTCTACCTTCAGAACTCTAAAAAGGAAGATGAGGCGCTGGCGAATTTCGATTTCGGCGCAGTCGTCCATGCGGTGGTTGCGGTAGTAGAACGAGAACGCTTTTTTGCAGCCGAGCTCTTTAGCTACTTCCCGGTTATCGATCTCGTTTTGCACGACGCCGTAGCCAAGCGTCTTCCCGGCGGCCTCGTCGTTGGAAATGCGGATGAGATAGGCGGTATAGCCTTCGTCCACCAACTTTGCGACGAGCCCGCCTGCATAGAGCGGGATGTCGTCCGAATGCGCCTGCACGGCTGCGAGCACCTTCCCCTGATGCGGCTTGCCCTTCGCCGCACGCTCGATTTGCAAGTCGTCGGCGTAGCTGTAGTAGTCGGGAACAGTGAATGGACTGTAGCCGGAACGCTTGTTGGCGTATGCAGCGGCGGTGGTCTTAGCGGGCAGCGGTAACGGGGTCACGGGAGAGGTGGCACGGGCGGGCGCCTGTGCCATAGCTGCCGCAGGGAGAGCGGCGCCGGCGAGCGTGGAGTGGGTCAGGAACTTTCGTCTCTTCATAGCTTGCGTGAAAGTATACACGGGCCATCCGGGCGGGTTGGCGAGTCTCCATAGGCGAGGCCGGAAAGGATCTCAGTGACGCCAGTCGCGGCCGATTGCATCGGCAACAAGAATGGCATCGGCAACCATTTTGGAGGTAACTTCGAACGGCTCGTTGTGAATGGTTTCGCCTGGAGCGACGGAGCGATTGGCAACCTGTTGGAGCATGTCCGTGGGAAGTTCGGCGCAACCGATTTCCTGCAATGTAATGGGTAGCCCGACTTCGGCCGAGAACGAGAGCACGTCCCGGATCTGTGCGTGCGAAGCGCCTTCGAGAACCAGTTGGACAAGCGTGCCGAAAGCGACCTTCTCGCCGTGGAAGTAATGGTGCGTGGGCGGCGCGGCGGTTAGCCCATTGTGAATGGCGTGCGCAGCGGCGAGACCTGAGGATTCAAAACCGAGTCCCGACAAAAGCGTGTTGGCCTCGACGATGCGTTCGAGGGCCGGTGTGACGGCCTGTTGGCGCACGGCGTGGAGGGCGCTGGCGCCGTCTTCGAGGAGGGTCCGGTAACACAGCTCGGCTAGTGCAAGAGCACTGCGTGTGGACGCTCCACCACGCATGTTCTTCACGCAGCCGGCGACGCAGGTTCTTGCTTCGAACCAGGTGGCGAGTGCATCTCCCATACCTGCCGCCAGCAGGCGCGGAGGCGCTTGGGCGATGATGGAGGTGTCAACCAGAACCAGGTCCGGATTTTTGCGGTAGAAGCGATATTCCTGAAACACACCCTCTTCGGTGTAGATCACCGACAGTGCACTGCAAGGGGCGTCGCTCGAAGCGAGAGTTGGGCAGTTCACGACGGGCAGATCGAGTTCAGCCGCCGCGGCGCGTACGGCATCGAGCAGCTTGCCGCCCCCCGCCCCGACGAGAGTGGCGGCAGCGCTACGCCGCGCGGACTCAACGATGCGGCCGATCTCGGCGTGCGAGCACTCGCCACCAAAGTCATGGACGGCAAATTCGTAGCCCGCCTCGCCGAGCGAAGCCGCCCAAACCTGGCTCAACAATTTTTTCGCCGAGCGTCCAGCAACGACCAGAATAGGACCGGGCAATCCAAGGCGCACCATTTCCTGCCCGAGGGAGCTGGTGGCATTGGGACCTTGTGTATAGCGGCTGGGCGATGAAAAGACGGACAGCATCCGCATCAGCATACTTCAATCGCTGATTGACCGAAGCCGATGCAGCGTCTCCATTCGAGGTATGCTGACGTGATCGGGAACCCTCAAAGGTTCCATTTCTTCGTGAGGGCCTCAACAGAGGCAGAAAGAGAGATCAGAATGCCGGACCTAAAGGGATTTGCGGAAGTTCGCATTTCGAAGTCGGGGCTGAATGGAAGACCCACCGCCGACATCCTTGTCGATAGCGATATCGGCACCGAGCAACTGGGCAAGCTAATCGCAAAGGTAACCCGCGATAAGGATCTTCGGAGACTCGTCGGCTTGAAGGCGTGCCTTTCCTGCCGGTCGGGATTCAACATCAATATCTACGACCAATACATCAATGTGCTTCGGATCGATCTGAGGGAAGTCGCTGGTGGCTGACGGAAGTTCTTCGGTACGTGCTGGGGTTGGGGTGCTCTTCAACCCCAGCATGGATCGCTTCCTCGAGCGATCGCTGCATCATCTTGATTTTCTTTCGGTAATTCCGGACCGCGCCTGGGTCGATCACGGCGTGGGCACCGCACAACGGTTTCAGCCGTTGCCTATATCCGCCAATCTGCTTGACGAGGCAGCCCGCCAACTGCCGATCGTTTTGCACAGCATAGGCCTCTCCATTTGCAGTGCCGATATCTTCGACGAGGAGTACGCCCGCAACCTGATTGCCTGGGCCGACCGGCTGCAATCGCCGTGGATCAGCGAGCATCTGTCCTTCTCGCGGATCGGCACGGGACACGAAGTGAACGCGGCCGTCGCCGTACCCATTCCTTACGATCAGGAAGTCCTCGATTTATTGATTCCCCGCGTCAAGTTCTTCACCGGCGTTTTGCATTGCCCGTTCCTTCTGGAAAACAATGTTTACTATTTCCGTTTCGGGGATCAAGACTACTCCGAGGAAGCGTTTCTGAACGAACTCTGCAGCCGCGCTCAGTGCGGAGTGCTGCTCGATCTTCATAACCTTTATACGAACTCACTAAACCATGGCTTCGAGGCTTTGGATTATTTGAAGGGGTTGGACCTCGCCAACGTATTGGAGATCCACATTGCGGGTGGCATAAGCATGATGGGCTTCCATACGGATTCCCACACGGGACCGGTGCTTGATGGCGTTTGGAGGCTGTTGGAGTACACCGTCCCGCTTGCGACGCGGCTTCGCGGAATTACGTTCGAATTTCACGAATCCACCTTCGGGCTACTGGGCGACAGCGGCATTCTCGAACAAGTCGACCGCGCGCGGGCCATCGTCCAAAAGTTCTCGCCTGCCTCCGAACCTGTTTCTTATGTCTCTGCAAGCCTTCCAGCAAGTCATTGTTGAACTCACTCTCGATCCCGGCCGTGTCCAGCGGATGCTACAGGGCGATTTGAGCGTACTGGATCGCTATGAATTGACGGAACGGGAACGGAAACGTGTATTGGAAGCGATCCGGCAGCCGGGAATGGCGCTGAATTGCACCATTGCCCGCGGGAATCGTTTCGAGGCAGTCGCCGAATTGTTCCCCATGACCTGCACGCTGCTGAAGCCCGTATTGCGGGACCTATTGGACGAACTCTGGAAGGATGCTCCTCCCACCCATTACCAGTTCGCGGGAGAAGAGGAAGCCTTCATGGGTATCGTGGACCGGAAGATAGCCAGCGGTGAACTTGCGATCGAGTACCTTGATGAGATTTTTGCCTATGAATCGCGTTGTGCTGAATTGGCGCAGCGGATGCGAAATCAGACCGCTACGGACGATGGGAGCGAAGCGATAGTTGAGTTCCGCCATCCTCCCGACTTGCTGCTGCTCCCATTGAGTCAGCAGACCATTCCGCCGTCTGGGTTGCCCACCGGTGTTTATCGCGCGCGGCTAATTCTTCGAGGAGAGCAGGTCGATGTGGAGATGCTTTCGGCTACACACGACCGCCCGGATGCGGGAAGGCCGAACTGAGCCAAAATGCAGTGGTTGCAAATTGTTGATTCGGTGGTGAGCGCGGAAGGAATCGAACCTTCAACCTACTGATTAAGAGTCAGTTGCTCTGCCAATTGAGCTACGCGCCCGCGTTGAAGGGCAACCTTTTTACGATAGCACGCACCTCCACCAACCGCAACAGAATCAGGGGTGCGGTGCATGATCGGCGCACGCGGCGAGCGCTACAATAAAGGCACACCATGAACAACTCATCCCGTCGCCGTTTCCTACAATCGAGCGCGGCAGGTGCCGTATTTGCGTCCGCAGCAGGAGCGCAATCGCCCAAGCCGCCCTCGGCCAATGACAAGCTGCAAATCGCGCTGATCGGTTGTGGCGGTATGGGCCATTCGGATCTAGAGTCGGCGTTGGCGACGGGGCAGACCGAGATCGTTGCCGCTGCCGACGTCTACCAGGGACGCCTCGACGCGATGAAGGAGCAGTTCGGCGCGCAGGTGTTTACGACGCGCGACTATCGCGAGGTGCTGGCGCGGAAGGACGTGGATTATGTGATCGTGGCCACGCCCGATCACTGGCATCAAAGAATCTCGGTCGATGCGATGAATGCGGGTAAGGATGTCTACGTCGAGAAGCCGATGGTGCAGCAGATCTCGCAAGGCAAGGCGATGATCGATGCCCAGACGAAGACGAAGCGCATTCTGCAGGTTGGCAGCCAACGCGTAAGTTC
>DASRHX010000286.1:0-45330 GCA_035650295.1 Bryobacteraceae bacterium
GTTTCGGCGAGGCTGAGATTTTGCGCACGGGCGGTGTTGCCGCGGGTGTCGAACGTGAACGTGGGAACGGTGTCGTCGGCTTGCGTGTTGTAGATGTAGCTGCCGTTGATGCTGTCCTTTTCGGAGAAGACATGGTCGATGCGGGCGATGTATTGGTCCTGCGTGATGGGAGCGGCAGCGGGCGCGGCGCGGTAGTTGATGCCCGGGTCGTTGGCGTTCGCTTGCGGCACGTAGCCGTCCAGGAATTTGCGGGCGTAGCTGGCGATCCTATTGGCGGGGATACGGTTGCCGGGGAAGGCCTGCCCTGTGGTGGGATCGACGATGGGCGCGGCGATCGCTGAAAAGTCGCCCTGACGAAGAGCGGAGGGCGGGACGAGCGCAGTGCCGCCGAAGGAGCCGGAAATTTGACGGCCGGATTCCCAATTGAAGAAGAAGAAGGTCTTATCCTTGCCGCTGTGGACCTTGGGGATGAAGACGGGCCCGCCGATGTTAGCGCCGAATTGATTACGGTTGAGGCGCGGCGGTTTTGCGCCGGGGACGCGAGGCTGGAAGCCGTTCAGCGCGGTAAAGGCATCGTTGCGGTTGAACCACCACGCGCCGCCGTGAAGCACATTTGTGCCGCTCTTGGTGGAGAGGTTGACCTGCCCGCCGGGCGCGCCGCCGACTTCCGAAGAGTAAGTGCTGCTTTGGACTTTGAACTCGTTGATGGCGTCGATGGAGGGGGAGAAGGAGAAGCTATAGCTGTCGAGGTCCATCGCTTCGATGCCGTCGTAGTAAAAGCGGTTCTGCGTGTCGCGCGCACCATTGGCGGACATACCGACGGCCTGACCGACTGAGCCACGGAGGCGGCGGACGGTGATGCTACCGGGAGTGCCTGGATTGACGCCGGGGGTGAGCAGGGCGAGTTGAACGAAAGAGCGGCCGTTGAGCGGGAGTTCGACAACCTGCTTGGCGTCGATGACGGTGCCGACGGTGGCGTTCTCGCTTTGCAGGAGGAGCGCGGTGGCGGCGACCTCGATGGCCTGAGCGGCTTGGCCGATGGTGAGCGAGATGGGTAGCCTGGCGACCTGGTCGACGCTGAGAGTGAAGCGGCCGACGTTTGTGGTTTGGAAGCCATTGGCAGTGACGGAGAGCGTGTAGGCGCCGATGGGGAGAAAGGGGAATTCGTAGTTGCCGCTACCGTCCGTGGTGGTCTTGCGCGACACGTTGGTATCGGCGTTTTGGATGGTGACTTCGGCGTTGGGAATGGCAGCGCCCGAGGGATCGGTTACGGTGCCGACGACTTTTGCGGTGATGGCCTGTGCGAAGAGCGACGAGGGGATCAGACAGGCGGAGAGCAGGATAAGAGAAGCAAGTCTAACCATGACCGTGGATACCACATTGGGGACGAGCGAGGCAAGGTCCCTTGCGGCGCCCCCGGTAGGCGCGCCCGTTAGAAATAGAACTTCAGCGCGAATTGAATTTGCCGTTGCGTGCGTTGAAACGTGAGTGGCGAGCCCGCCGAGCGGATGGTGGCGGCGCCAGCAGCACCGACTGTATTTGCCGGATTATTAAACTGCGGCGTGTTGGTGATGTTAAAGAACTCGGCACGGAATTGCAGGCGCCGTGCATGGTCTTCGGAAAAGAAGAACTGTTTGAACAAGGAAAGGTCGGCTTGCTTGGTGCCGGGTCCGCGGAGAATATTGCGGCCTCCATTTCCGAAACGCTGCGGACCGGGGGCGGTGAACGCAGACGTGTCGAACCACCGGTCGAGAGTCCGCTGATCCGGCGGAATGTAGCCGCTACCGATGCGGTCGGCGCGCGTTCCCCCGCCGTTGTTGAGCGTGTTTGTGGCCGATTGCACGGAGAACGGGAGGCCGTCGTAGAAGCTGAGAATGCCGTTCAACTGCCAGCCGCCAAAGGCGCGATCCCAGACGCCCGGGAGGCGAACCGGCAGGTCCCAGTTGAAGCTCGCGACGAATCGCTGGCGCACGTCGATGTCGGCGTTGCCGCGTTCGAGGCTGAAGTTGCGTGGGTCCATCGCCGCCGCGTAATGACTCGACGCCTGATCGATGGCGTGGCTGAAGGTGTAGGCGAGCAGCATGTTCAGCCCGGCCGCCATACGGCGTTCACCCGAAACTTGCAGACCGTGATAGGTCGAGCTGTAGCCGTTCTGCGAATCAAGGATTGCCTGGAAGCGAGGGTACGGCCGGCGTTGCGCGATGGGAGTCGTACCGGGTACGGGTTGATTGATGTCGGGCCGGTTTTCGAGTTTTGTACCTTTTGTTCCGACATAGGCAGCGGTGAGGCTGAGAGAGGCGGGCAACTCGCGCTGAACGGAGAAATTCCACTGTTGGGTATAAGAGGTGCGTGAGTTCGGATCCACGGAGTTGAGCGGGGCATTGTCGAGAGTACCCGCGGCAGGCCGCTCGAAACCGGCTGAAACGGGCCGCGCACCCGGAAAATCGAATTGGTTGTTTGTGAAGGCGAAGCTGATGAATTCAGGCGGATTCGATGCCAGGTTGCGTGTGATGTCGAGTTGCGGCGCGGAGTAGAACATTCCGTAGCCGGCGCGAACGACGGTCTTGGCGAGCGCATTCCAAGCGAAACCGATCCGTGGGCCAAAGTTGTTGTTGTCGCCGCGAGCGCCCGATCCGGACGGGACGCCACCCGTGCCAACCCGCACGACGTCCTGCGTTTCGGCGACGAACGCGAAGAGGCGGTTGTTCACTTCCGTCCAAGGCCATCCGAGAAAGTTTTCATAGCGCACACCGAGGTTCAGAGTGAAGGTGCGCGACAGCTTGTAGTCGTCCTGGACATAAAAGGACAATTCGGTGCGACGGAAGCCGCGCGTCCCGTTAAGGAACCGGATGCTACCCGATGTCGGCCGGCCAAGAAGCGTTTCCGCGGCGCCGAGGCCCGTGCCGCCGGGGGAGGCCGGATTGGAGGTGTAGGCGGTGCCGAAAGCAACGGTGCCACGCAGGACGTTCGATTGAAACGCGTTGTAGCGGCGGCGCTGGATCTCCGCTCCGAACTTGATGGTGTGTTTGCCCCGAATGTGAGTGACGTTGTCGTTGAATTGGAGATTGTCGCTCACGACCACCGCGGGCGAGAATCCGTTGTCGCCCAATCCAGCGAGACCAGTGATGCTGAAGATGGTCAGGCCCGAGGTCAGCAAATCGCCTACCACGTTCGCACCGGGAACGCCGATCTCATCGGACACATAGCGGCCATAGTTCGGATTTTCGGCACGCAGGTTCAGGCGGGAAAAGCCGAATCGCGCTTCATTGAACGATGCCGGAGAGAAGATGTGCGTCTCGCTGAGGACGAGCTGATTGATTGGCTGATTGTTGAGGCCTGGCACACCGGGACCGTTGCCGATGGCTGGTGCAGGCAGGAAACTCGGTTCGTTGAGGCGGCTCTTTCCCCAACTGTAGCGGCCCCAAGCTGTGTCGCGCGTGGAGAACTGATGATCGATCTTGACGTCGAGGCTATTCTCGTCGGTGGAACGGACGGGGTTATAGAGGAAGTTATTGGCGATGCCGCCCTGATTTGGAAGCGGGTAGAGACTCAGAACGTTCTTGCCGACGCGGTCGATACGCTCGGCGGGGATTCGATTGTTGGCAAACGGCTGGCGCTCAAAGACGCCGGCCGAGATCTGGCGCTGGGTGAGCGGATCGAACACGCGCTGCGGGGAAGCGGAGAAGTCGCCGTTCCGGAAGGCTTCGGTTGGCACGTTGCTCACGTAGCTCTGCGCCTGGCGGATGCGGGCGCCCTGATAGTTCGCGAAGAAGAAGGTTTTCGGATCCTTTGATCGAGGATTGAGACGGCCGCCTAGAAACCCACCAAACTGGTTGAGGCGGAAGGGCGGCTTGGCGGCGGTGGGGCTGTCGAAGAAGTTCTTCGCATCGAGATGAGAGTTGCGAAAAAACTCGAACAGTCCGCCGTGATACTCGCGCGTACCCGATTTATAGGTGAGATTGATCGTGCCGCCACCTCCGCGTCCGAATTGGGCATTGGCGACCGAGCTCTCGACGCGGAACTCCTGGACGGCGTCAATGGGAGGGAAGATCAAAATCCCGAGGCCATTGTGGTTTTCATTGTTGTTGATCCCATCGAGAAGGAAGTTGTTCTCCTCTAGGCGCGAGCCATTGATCGCATAGCCAGTGACACCGCGCTTCATGGTGATCGGGCTGCCGGCCTGCTGGGATTGGGCAGGCATTGCGCCGGCAGAGAGGCCGATGAGTTGAGCAAAGTTGCGACTGTTCAGCGGGAGGTCTTTGATGGCGCGTTCGGAGCGGAAATTGGAAAGCGTGGAGGTCTCGGTTTGGAGGATAGCGGAGGCGCCCTGGACTTCGACGGTTTGGGAGACGGCGCCGACGGCTAAATCAAAGTCAAGGCCGAGGCGTTGGGATACGTCGAGTCGAAGACGCCGAGCGGCGCGATCGAAACCCTGCGCCTCGACTTCTACGACGTAATCGCCTGGGCGGAGAGGAGGCGAGACGTAAAAACCGGAGTTGTTCGTGATGAGTTCCGTGGAGAGGCCGGTACCAGAATTGCGGAGGATGATTTTGGCGGAGGGCACGCCGGCGCCGGAAGGATCGCGGACGGTGCCGGTGATCGTGCCTGTGTCGACCTGGGAGAAGGCGATCGCGAACGCGGCGAGTGCGAGGATGACAATGCGCATGGATGTGGTCCTCTTTCATGGCGGCATACGGGGCCGGATGTCAAGACACTATACTCCTGCAGACTCATTCCCGAATATCCGTCTGTCCCGGTTCCGGCAACCAGAAGCTGGCAATCAGGCCTACTGCATAGACGCCGAAGCCGACGATGGCGGCGGCCACGGCGAGTTTGGCGAACGGCGTCGCGCCCGGAGTGGCGGTGGCGAGTTGGGCGGTAACCGCGGCAAAGGAAGTGCCGATCATGCGGCCGCCGACGTTGGCGGCGAAGCTCTCGCCAGTGCCGCGCAAGTGGACAGGATACATGCGCGGGAGATAGTTACCCCAGAAGCTGAACTGAGCGACAGTGAGGAACCCGCAAAGGAAGATGCCGTACTTAGTAAGTTCCAGACTCTGAGTTGCGAAGAAGTAGAAAACGACCGGTAGGACGATCAAGCCGGGGATCTGGAAGAGGCGGATCAGCGTCTGGCGCGAAGCGATGCGGACGGCGAGGAAAGCTAAGAGCACGCGGCCGCAGAGTCCGCCGATCTCTTGCCACGCCTGAACGGAGCTGACGATTTTCTGCTGCAAGGGCCGCGCAAGGCCGGCGACTTCGGGGAGGCCGGGGACGATGCGGGGAATGTGTTGGATCGCGCCAAACGCCGCGCCGTAGCTCATGGCGAACATGAGCATGGTGATCCAGGTGGTGCGGGAGAAGCGTGGGGCGAAGATGGCCGCGATGGAGGGACGCTTGAGCGTGCCTTCCGCTTTCTTGCGGGCCCATTCGGGCGATTCGGGCAGAAACGGGCGGATGAGTATCAGCGGGATGGCGGGGATGACACCACTGATCAGCGTGTAGCGCCATGGGGCGTGCGCGCCGTGTATCGCGGGAAAAGTTTCGCCGTAGGTTACGGCGAGGTAGTAAGCGCCCGTGACCATGATTCCGCCAATGGAGGAGAACGCCTGCGTGTAGCCGAGTACGGATTCGCGCTGCTTCGGATCGGGGAAGAGCTCGGCAAGCCAGGCGACGGCTGCGACGAATTCGACGCAGACACCAATGAAGGTAGTGACGCGAAAAACCAGCAACATGGGGAGCGAAGTCGCGTAACCCGCGGCGACCGCCGAGAAGGCGTAAAGCAAGATGCTGAAGACGAGCACGCGGCGGCGGCCGAACAGGTCGGTAAGATAACCGCCGATCAGCCCGAAGAAACCTCCGGCGATGGCGGGTACATAGAAGAGTAGAGACACCCAATTGGCATAGTCGGGCGTGCCAGGCTTGAGGCCGCCGAGATCGGCCAGCGCGGGGCCGACGATGAGGGGAAGGACAAGGATTTCGTAGATGTCGAAGGCAAATCCGATAGCAGCAACGACGCAGATGAGCCATTGGGTCACGGTGAGGGCGGGCCGGGATTCTGACATGGGAAGAACAGAGTGTATCGCGAAACGGAAGGTATAGCGAATGAGGAACTGGCGAAAATCTTGACACAAATATCGGTTAGACTACGCAGGTTGAGTTATCGGAGGCGTGGAAGGCCTGTGCCTAAAAATATCAAGCGATCGGTGGGGGTTGGGGGAGCGAACAGCTACGCGGATGTGGCGACGGTTCAGTATCTGTTGAATTGCACGCCTAAAGGCGCGGGCGGGCCGGCAACGGAACTGGCGGTGGATGGAATTGCGGGACCACTTACCCAGGCGGCAATCAAGAGGTTTCAGATGGCAAAGTTTGGGCGCGGCGATGGGCGCGTGGATCCGGGCGGGCCGGCGATTCAACAGTTGCAGAGTTACGATCCGTATCCGAACCAACCGATGCCGCTGCCGGCTTATGGAAGCAAGGGCGGAAAGCAAGTTCCGGCGGGGAAGTACGCGGCGAACCAGGTGATCATACACGGCATCACGGAGGCGATTGCTGCCGCAGTGGCGGCGGCGAGCGGGCTGCCTGTGCCGCAGGCGCCGGGATGGAAATTGCCGCCGAACCAGCCAATCAAGTCACCGGGCGGCGGCGGTGTAGTGGGGGCGGCGGCTGCTGCTGGTGCGGCTGCTGGCGTGGCGGGCAAGGTGACTGGCGTCGTGCAAGCCGCGGCCAGCGCGGCGGCGAAGGCGATCGAGGAGATGGCCAAGCAGGGTGGCAAAGGCGGCAAGCAAGCGCCAGGCGGCGGACTGCTGAGTGGGATTCAAAAAGCAGCCGAAGCGGCAAAGAGAGCGGCAGAAGCGGCTGCCAAACAAGCGGGGTTGAAAGTGCCGCAAGGCGGGTATGACATCCCGAGCAGGCCGGGCGGACCGGGAGGGCCGTTCGGTCTAGGAGAGTTGGCGCGTAAGGTTGCGGAGACAGCGGCACGCGCCGCGAAGGAGGTCGGCGCGGGAGGAAAGACGGTCGATCCGGGAAAGATGCCGATGCCCATGCCACCGGTGACGCCGGGCGGTTCAGGAGGAATGTTCGGCAAGATCATTCAGACGGCGGCGGAGGCAGCGGCGAAGGCAGTGAAGCAAATGTCGCATGACGACGGTGGTGGAAAGGGGAAAGGAGTTGAGGGAGGTGGCGTGAAGGGAGGCGCAGGCAAGGGAAGCGGCATTCCAGCGGGGAAGGACGCGGAGTGGTTCGTTGGCGACTGAGGACCGATGGCGAAACGCGGTGGACTGAAGTTAACGGCCTTTGTCCGCGAAGTGGTATTGCCGGCGGGACCGGACCGGGTGCCGAAGCTTGACCGGCGGCACATGCGGTTTGCGCTTCGGCACAAGAAATCGAAGATTCATCGGTGGGGGATTTTCGCCGATGAGGAGATTCCGGCGAAGCGGCGCGTGATCGAATATACGGGTGAGCGGATTGACGGGCACGAAGTAGTGCGGAGGTCCGTGAGGCCACATGTGTATCACTTCTGGCTGAGCGGGCGCTGGGCGGTGGATGGAGCGATCGGTGGGAGTGGGGCAGAGTTCATCAATCATTCGTGCGATCCGAATTTGGTGGCACGCATTTCCAAGGGCCACATCTGGCTGGTGAGCGTCCGGCGGATCGCAAAAGGGGAGGAGCTGTCATTCGACTATCGCCTATCGGGGGCGCAGATGTTGCCTTGCAAGTGCGGAGTGAAAGGTTGCCGAGGCTATCTGAATCCCATCATTATGGATGAGTGACGGAGGAAATCAAGCGCGCCTATGAGGCGCTGGAAGTGGAGCCAGGCACCGGGGTCGCGGAGGTGCGGGAGGCTTATCTTGACCTGGTGAAAGTCTGGCATCCGGACCGCCATCAGAATGCCTCCGAGCGGCTGCGTATGCGCGCCGAGCAGAAGCTGAAGGAGATCACGGCGGCTTATGAGAGGCTGCGGGGGTTGGAAGAGGGTCCGGCGGCGCCAGAGCTGATTCCGATGGATTTCGGCGGCACGTGGGGTTTTGTGGACGAACGCGGCCGCACGGCGATTCATCCACTGTACACAAGCGCACGGCCGTTCCGTGAGGGATTAGCGGCAGTGGTGATGGTGGAGAAATGGGGCTTCATCGACACGGCTGGTGACTTTCGCGTGACACCGCTTTATGAAGAGTGCGGTGACTTTTACGAAGGTCTCGCCGCGGTGAAGTGGTACGGGCGCTGGGGCTATATCGATCGCGCGGGTTTGTATGTGATTCAGCCGCGATTTCAGGAGGCAGGACCGTTTGTGAACGGGCGGGCGGAGGTGCGGCTAGGGGCGCGAGTGGGGTTGTTGGATAAGTCGGGGGATGTGGATTTTCACCGGAACCGGTTGGGGTGAGGGAGCAATAGGCGAACTTCAACTTGCACTCCTTATCGATATTCGATAATATTGTTTATCGATAAGGAAGCTCCGGCCATAATTGGAGCGCTTGGCCGGAGGTTGAATCCCGGGAGGTTTAGTCAATGAAAGCACTCGGCGAGCGGTCCATCGCATCTCTCATCCGGTTTGTCCTCGACGCAGCGTGGTGGCTAGTTGTTGTCTCCCTAGGCTTGCTGACCGGACTGCTGGTGTTCAGCTTCTTCATCAACCTGGAAGGCGACAACCTGACCATGGATCTGCCGGTGGCCCTGGAACTGAAAGCTCCGGTTCATGGCAGCAGCGCTTCCATTCAAACTGACGCGCGGATCGAAAAGCTCCGCGGTAATCTGCGGTTTCCGGTTCGGAACGGCGCCTTCTTTTCCGGCAGTATGTTCCTAATTGTGGTTCTATTCGGTTTTCTGCTCTGGGTCTTGACCCAGCTCCGCCACATTTTTCGGTCTTTGAGCCGGGGGCTGCCCTTCATCCCGGAGAATGCCCGAAGAATCCGTTGGGTGGGATTCACGGTATTGTTCGGCGAGCTTGCCCGCGCCGCACTGGTCTACTTCTGGAGCTACTACACGAGCCTGCACTTCACCGCGAACGGCCTGCGCTTTGTTGCCTCGACGGACTTCAACGGCATCACGATTGTTGGTGGCCTCGCCATCCTGGTCATCGCCGAGGTCTTTCGCGAAGGAACGCGGCTGCACGAAGACCAGTCGCTGACCATCTGATACTCATGGCTATTCGTGTCAGCCTGGACCGCGTGCTGCGCAAACGCGGAATTACCCTCACCGAAGTGGCCGAGCGCGTTGGGATCACCCTAGCCAACCTGTCGGTATTGAAGACCAACAAGGCTCGGGCCATCCGGTTCTCCACTCTGGACGCACTCTGCCGCGAACTGGACTGCCAGCCCGGCGATCTTTTGGAGTGGGTTTCTGGAGAATGCGACGAGCCGTACACCGCCGAGCTTGAGGAGGTTGACCGTTAGCGGCGACCGGACGTGGAATTGGGAGCGACCGAGACCGCGACCAGGACCTCGCGTTTTCCAGGAGGCAACCTGGAGACCGTTGGGGGAAACCTCATGAGGTCTTATCTACGGCTGCACGGGTAGATCGGTAATGTCGTGAACGACGCCGGTAGCGCAGACCGTCAGCGGCAGGTTGCCGAAGCGCTTCGTTTTAGGAACTGTGATGGTGAGCGGAGAACCAGCCTTTCCTTGCGCTTCGATTCCGTCAACGAGTACGCGGACGGGTCCGGGCTTGAGATTGGGCAAGGCGATGGCGATTGCCTCGCCCACGCGCGCAGGCTTGGAGGAATCGACCGCTGATCCGTCGGCGTGGGTGACGGCAAGCGGCGCCGGAGCCGGAGGGACTTGTTGCGAGAGGCGAATGCCGAAGAAGATTCCGTGGTTGAGAGAGAGCTCGTTGAGAGGACCCACATGCGCTCCAAGGAAGGCGACCGGATTACCGCCGATAGCAAGATTGGTTTCATTAGGGCGCAGCGCGGGGCCTAACATCGAGGAACCGTCGGTGCCGATGCGGTAGGCGTTGCGCGTGGTCAGCGCGGTACTGCTTTTACCATCCCAAAGGTTCTGTTCGAGCTCGAGAAAACCGCCGCCTGAATTGCGCGCGGCGCCGAGAGCACTGTTGAGAATGGCCGGCCTGGAATTCATCTCGTAGGGAACAGTGGCGTATGTTTCGGCGATGGCGAATGAGCCCATCCAGGAATAGGAGGAAGCATCGGGATCGGCGCGCAGCCCAATCATCACGTCGCGCGGACCGGCTGTGGTGGACCAGGCGAAGAAGAATGCGCCGTCGGGGGAAAACATGATTTCACGAGAACCGCGTAGCGGGATGTTGAGGTCGGTTGGCGCGAAAGCAATGGTTCCGGTGCCTGCCGGCGTGACTTCCAGTTTGGGAAGAGGCATGGACATGAGCCGGGCCACATCGTCGAATTCCGTCGAGTGGTTGATGAGGCTCGCTTGTTCGTCGATGCGGCGCGGGGTAAATGAAAAGCTGAGAAATCCGCTGGTGAGACCGCGGGGAACAAGCGGCTGCGCCTGGAACCAAGCGGCGCGGTAGAGGCCCTGTGAAGGAATGGGAGCAGGAGACGCAGGGGTCGCGGGAACCGCGAAGGCGGCGAGGAATGCATGGGAGCCGGGCTTGCTGCCGGACGCGATGAGGAGTTTATTTCCCTCGCCGGCAACGACGCGAAGAGGACCGCCCAGGCCCGATGGCGAATCGATGGTCAGGTGGGCCGGGTCGTCAAGCTTGCAACTGAGCTTTGGCGCGGCGGGTTTAGCCGCTTCCTGATTTCGCGCGACGCGCGCTTCCGCGGTACATCCAGTGGGAGCGAGGTTCAGCGTCCCTCCGGCGGCTGCCACTTCCCTGCCCTTCGGCGAATCGGCGGTGGTGAATTCGAGGAAGTAGTAACGGCCGGTTTGCGCGGCCAGCAGGCAAGGGATGGCAGCGAGGAAGACGAATCGGAGCATGTTTATCGCTGGGCTTTAACGGCAGTCTTGGGCAGTCGGCTTTGCGGTTTGTAACCGGGGGGAACGGCATCCTTCGGCATCTCGCCGGTGAGGGCTTTCAGGAACTCGACGAGATCGGCTTTGGCTTGCGGGAGCTTGTCTTTGGAGACAAACGTAACGGGCGGATGCGGCATGACACCGGAGATATATTGATTGTGGCGCCCGCCTTCGAGATAGAAGTCCACAATCTCCTCAAGGGTCTTCATGCTGCCGTCGTGCATATATGGAGCGGTCAGGGCAATATTTCGAACGGTGACCACTTTGAACGATCCAGAGTCCTTCGTAGCGCGCGTGACTGCGACGCGGCCGAGGTCATTGAAGACCCCTTTGTTTTCATCCCAGGCAACACCGGTATTGTGAAACCGGGGCTCGGTGAAGGTGGCATAGTCTTCTTCGATGCGGTGGCAGGAGACGCAATTGGGACCAACCAGCGTACGGTCCATGAAGAACTCCATGCCACGGATCGCAGAGGGGGACATGGCGGTTTTGTCCTTGCCATAGAAGTAGCGGTCGAAGGGTGAATTGCCACTGAGCAGGGTGCGCTCATAAGAAGCGATAGACTTGGTGACCATCTGGTAGGTGATGCGCCCCGGGCCGAATGCTTTGGCGAAGAGGGCGGGATATTCGGGGTGAGCGGCGAGCTTTCTTTCCACGCCGATCAGGGAACTGGCCATTTCGACTGGATTCTGAATGGGGCCTTCCGCTTGATCTTCGAGGCTGTGCGCACGGCCGTCCCAAAACTGCGTGAGGTGGTAGGCGGCGTTCAGAACGCTCATCGCCTGGCGGTTACCGAGTTGCTCCCCGACTCCGGGCGAGTAACGGCGCGGATCGGAGAAGGCGGCTTCGGGATCGTGGCAAGACGCACAAGAGACGGTGTTATCTTTCGACAAGATCGGATCAAAGAAGAGTTTACGGCCGAGGGCAATGGTTTCGGCGGTGGGGGGATTGTCGCCTGGATAGGTCACGGGCGGCAGCCCGAGAGGAGTGGGGATGTTGACGGTCTTACCGATAGGGATCGCGGGCGGGCGCGCGATTGCACTCTCCGCATGGCTGCGCGCGCGTGGAGGGAGGGCCTCAAACGAAACAGCGAGAGGAGCGAGCACGGCAGCGGAGGCCAGCGCGCAACAGAGGGGAAACTTCATGTCTGCATCTCTATTACAACATTATTCGTGAGGCGTGTTTGGCGGGTGGAGACGGTGGTAGGGCGAGCGGTTTCAGGGGTGTTTTTCGGCGGGGCGTGCTACGCAAGCGACATTTCGCACTTCGAGCACCCCTGCGAGGTACCTTTGAGCGCCGGAACGCAGTAGTCTGTGAGCATGCGACTGTTCCTCTTGCTCGCCGTCCCCTTGTTTGCCCAGACGCCTTGCGCGGAGATGGCGCGCCAGCGCGACGTAACGGCCGCCGCGCAAACGGCAACTCACTGCCGGGTTTCTATCACTCTCCGGCCCTCGGCCGATTCTGAAATCAGGGCCGAAGTCTGGCTGCCGCCGGCGGCCGCGTGGAACGGCAAATTCCTCATGGAAGGCGGAGGCGGTTTCGTCGGCAGCGTGAACACAGGCGGAATGACGAAGGCCGTTCGCGAGGGTTATGCCACTGCGTCCACGGACACCGGTCACACCGGCGGCAGCGGCAGTTTTGCGCTCGGCCATCCCGAGAAGATCGTCGACTTCGCCTATCGCGCCGTTCACGAAACCGCCGCCAAGGCCAAAGCGCTGATAACGGCATTCTATGGACGTGGCCCGCGCCTGTCCTATTGGGAGGGCTGTTCGACGGGTGGACGCCAAGGGCTGATGTCCGCGCAGCGTTACCCGGAGGACTTCGACGGCATCATCGCCGGCGCGCCCGCTAACAACCAGATCCACCTCTGCGCCTGGCGCATGCGTCTGTTGATGACCGCGCTCAAGTCACCCCAACACGCGCTGCCGCCCGAAAAATTGAAACTCCTCAACGACGCAGTCCTCGACAAATGCGACGGCAACGACGGCGTCAAGGACCGCCTCCTCGAAGACCCGCGCGACTGCAACTTCGACGCCAGCGCCCTCAAGTGCAATGGCCCCGAAACCGCAAGTTGCCTAACGCCGCAGCAACTGGAGACTGTCAACGCCGCCTACACCGACACACGGAAAGCCACTGGCGAACTCCTCTACCCGCGCCTTCCTCTTGGTGGCGAACTCGGCTGGCGCGTTCCCGCAGGCGCGACCGAACCGGGCGGTATGGACATCGATATGTTCCGTTACATTGCCAATCAAAACCCGGCGTGGGACTGGCGCAACTTCGATGTCGAAAAGGACATCGAGCGAGCGCTCGTCCACGGGAAAGAGATCCACGCGGTGAACCCCGACTTAGCCAAATTCAAAGTGCGCGGGGGAAAGCTCCTGATCTATCACGGTTGGAGCGACGGGGGCTCGGGCGGCGCGATCTCCGCCTTTAATACGATCTCTTATTACGAGTCTGTCCTGAAGCACATGGGCTCGAATCAAGACAACTGGCTTCGACTTTTCATGGTCCCCGGCATGGCCCATTGCGGCGGCGGCACGGGTCCCAATCAGTTCAACGCTCTTGCCGCGCTTGAACGTTGGCGCGAACAGAACGAAGCCCCCCAATCCATAACAGCCGCTAGAGTCAACGAACGGGGCGGTATCGACATGACCCGCCCGCTGTGTCCGTACCCGCAACGAGCTGTCTATAAAGGAACCGGTAGTGTGAACGACGCGGCGAACTTCGGTTGCAAGGCAAAGGGCCAGTGATCGCCCGGTGCGGGATTGCTTATATTGGACGATGATCGGCTTGCCCGTGTTGTTTACTAGCACCGCGGCACGTTCCGGCGAGACGGGAGGCTGGGCCGGCCCTGATCCAGGCCGACTCTCGATGTCGCACACGAGGTCATCGAACGATGGGTCATTCGGTGTGACTAAGGGAAGACCAAATTCCCCCAGGCCGCGATACCGAGTGTCAGCCATGCACACGATTGAATCATAAACAGGCGTGCGTCTCGTTGAACGCTGGGCGCATTTAGCAGATGCAGAGCGATTGATACTTAGTGCCACATCTTGGACACGGGCCACTTCCGACGTTGCAGGTGACGTGCCAGTGAGGGAGGGCAACGTCAAAGCGCTCGCCGCAGCTGCGACACTGCACCCGTCCTTTCCCTACGACTTGCCCGCAGCCGGGACACTGTTCGGTGTGCGCCGAGGAGAGGCTTCCGCGCTGTTCTTCGCCTGTGACGTCGACAGGGAACGTTTGCTCGCAGTCGCTGCACCGGTACATCATTAGTTCAGAGCGCCTACGGATTCTTGGGCGGCCCGACGACACGAGCGCAGCCAACGATCTCAACCAGTGAGTTTCCAGGGATCCAATCGACGGACATGAACGCCCGCGCCGGAGTCTTGCCGGAGGTGAAAAAACCGCGATACACCTTGTTGAACTCTTGATACTGCGTTGAGTACGCATCGAACTTTGCCTGACCGGTGAGCGCGGGGACCTTGTCAGAATGCGGAAGGCAGGTGAACACCTGCACTTGCAGGAGGCTGTCCATTGTGCAGCCAGCGCGTTCAATAGACCGTTTCACGCCTTCCATTGCGCGCGTGGCATGCTTCTCGAACGGATCGGTGACTACAACCTGGTCTTCCCTTGAACGCCCGCTGTTCGCACCTATCCCCGAGAAGTAGTAAACACCATTGATTACGTGGTCGGTAGACCCCGATCCCGTTACCGATCCCGATTTCGATTGGTTCTGTGCGGCAAGTGCAGCCGGGGTAAGGGCGGTGAACGTCATCGCCATGCTGTTGAATCGCCGTCGAGGAAAGGTAATCCGCATGTGAAGCTCCTTGGGTGAACGATCAAGCAAAGAACTTAGCACACATGCCCAGCATTTAGCAGAATCCGCTCAGCAAAGCCGGATAAGCTGGAGCGAGAATGTTCGAGGAGGATATGGTTTGGGTGCCGCCGGGCCCATTCGTTGCGGGTGAAGGCGCGGCTCAACACGTCGAGACGTTGGATCACGGATTCTGGATCGACCGGTTCCCCGTAACCAATGCACAATACCGGGCATTTCTTCTGCAAGCCATGCGAGGCACTGAAAAGTGGTTTGAATTAGAGAACCGTCTGGAGAATCCCGCCTGCGCGGATCATCCGGCGACAGGAATTACGTGGAGGGGCGCTGCAGCCTTCGCCGAGTGGCGCGGGGCTCGCCTGCCGAAACAGATCGAGTGGGAAAAAGCGGCCCGCGGTATCGATGGCCGAGTTTATCCCTGGGGCAATGAGTTCGATGCGGGGCGTTGTAACACCGATAGCGAAGGAACCACCGCGGTGCACCGCTATGGCGCGGCCGGAGCTTTCTCCGTTCGGCTGCTTCGACATGGCCGGAAATGTATGGGAGTGGACGGCGAGCGATTCCGGAACGGGCGAAGTCTTCACCTGGAGAACGGGAAAACGGGAGGTCATCTTGCCGCTCAAGTGGCTTTGCGGCGGTTGCTGGGCGATGCCCGCCCATCACGCCCGGTGCGCCGCGCGAACGGCGGACTTCACGCCCATACGAGGAAGTTCCGTGGTCGGCTTCCGTTGCGTTCGAGACGCCACACCCCAAGGCTCCGCTTCGCTGGAACTCATCCTTAACTGAGCCGCTGTGTAAAACCCGCAATGGACGATCCGCACTTCGAGCGCGCCTGCCCGTCACGAGAACCGAAGCACATACCCAGACCAGAGATAATTGGGAGATGTCTGCTGTGGTAGTTGAGTTGCCTCCGGGAAAACGCCAGGTTCTAGGCGCGGCCATTGAAGCGCTTAAGGGTGTTTCGAACGTGGTGGCGCTTGTCCTGGGTGGCTCACACGCCCGCGGTGTTGCACAGGAAGCATCCGACATCGACATTGGAATTTACTATCGAGAGGCGGCGCCATTGCCGGTAGGTGAGGTGCGTAGCATCGCTGAGTCGATCTGTACTCCAGGGTCGCTACCAGTCGTAACGGAATTGTACGGTTGGGGGCCATGGGTAAACGGCGGAGCGTGGATTCAGACGCCGGCCACGAAAGTAGACTTCGTGTACCGAAACCTGGACCAACTCCGTGACGTAATCGAAGAGGGACAGCGCGGTGTGTGGCGACATGATTACGATCAACAGCCGCCGTACGGTTTTCGGAGCGTCGTCTATTTCGGGGAGACGCACTTTTGTTTACCGCTATACGATCCGGAGGGAGAAATCCGCGAACTGAAAAAAGCCGTGGCTTCCTACCCTGCACGATTGAAAACCCGGATTGTCCAGGAAGGCTTGTGGGGCGCCGAGTTTGGTATGTGGTCCTGCGACGGCTTCGCCGCCTCAGCCGATGTTTACAATGCGGCAGGTTGCATGACCCGCGCGGCGCAGTATCTCGTTCACGTGATCTTTGCCTTGAACGAAGAGTACTTCTTGAACGACAAGCATGTGAATCGAATTCTTGCGCAGCTTCTCAAGAGCCCGCATGACTGTGCCGCGCGCATTGCCGATGTGCTGTCGAGGCCTGGACGGAATGCCGGCGAACTACGCAGTTCCTTAGAATCACTGCAGCAACTGTGGGCGGAAACTGTGAAATTGACGGATGGCGCCTACCAGCCCCGCTTTGACCTAACGGCAGCACGAGTTTGACAACGCCAACCACCGGCTCGGCGCAGGAACCCGCGTTCAGCCCCGAGCGAGTTTAGCAGGCGTCCAGAATGGTTCTCCGGCGGGAACGAATTGCACGGGCACGTTGGGCAGAATGGTGCGCAACCAGCGTGCGCATTCGTTCATGCCGTTCTCTTCGGAGATGGCGTGGCCGAGGATAATGAGGGCTTTTTTCTTGGCCGCGGTGATGGCGTCCTGCACGTATTCCACACCTTCCCACTCGCGCGGCTCACCCACGACGAGCACGTCGACCTCAGGACGCGACAGCGCCCGCACGGCGCCTTGCAGATTGGAGAAGCCGGGGCTTAGGGCAAATCGCGAGACTTGCAATTTGGGGTCGCCGACAACACGCAGTGTACGGATATTGAGGCGGCTTTGTATGTCGCGGGCTACGGATTCCAGCGTCGCGGGCGGCAGTATGTAGAGGCGCGGGTTGCCGGGGGAGACATACTTCGACCAGCCGAGGATTTCGGCCATACCCGTCTGGATGCCATCGGGTTTGCGGCGATGCCAGTAGTCGTGGAAGCGCCACACGACCATCGAGTGTTGCTTGATAAAGGCGAGCTTGGCTTGGGCGACTTCGTCGTTGGCGAATTCGGCGAGCGAGTCCTGGTGATTATAGAAGGTCGGCTCGTGCGTGATGACGAGGTTGCAATTGGCGGCGGCAGCGCGCTTGATAACGTCAAACGTGGCCATCACGGTCGTTGCGATTCCGCGCACGGGAGTGTCCGGATCGCCGGCCTTGAAAGTGTCGACGGTATCGGCGGCGAACTGCACGGCGAGCTGGCTCTGGATACGCTCAATGACTTGGCGGGCGGTGACCGGAGGCGTCTGCGCCAGGGCCCTAGGGAGGGCCGCGGCGCAGAGTGCCAAAAGAGATCGGCGGGAGTGGGCCACGCCGGCTTACTTTTCGGAACCTTCGGTGGGGGCGACGCCCTTCTTCTCGCCCGGCGCGACAGCGCCTTTCAGCGTGACTTCAACACCGGTGCGGAGCAGAGATGTTTCGCCCGGCCCCTGGAAGAAGCGGTAGCCTTGGCGCGTGGACTTCCATGCGAGGGGGCCGGCGACGATCTTGTTGTGTTTGAGAGTGGCGGCTTTGATTTTGTCGACGATGGCCTCGTACTTCGGATCGCCCTGCTTGAGGCCGGAGAAGCTGGAAAGGTCGGTGGAGGCGACGAATACAACGTCAACCTCGGGAATGGCCGCGATCTGATCGGCGATCTCGGCGCCCGCGGGGGATTCGATCATGGCAACGATCATCATGTTGTCGTTGGCGATGGCGCGGTAATCGCGGCCCCAAAGCGCGCCGTAGTACCCACCACCCTGGCTGCGTTTCCCTTTGGGCGGGTAGTTAGCAAACTTGACGGCGTTCTTGACCTTCTCGACGCTTTCGACCATGGGAAGGATAATGCCAAGGGCGCCCATGTCGGTGGCTTTCTGGATGTCGCCTTCGGTGGCGTCGGGCACGCGAACGAACGGAATTCCTGGGGCGCCTTTGCAAGCCATGATCATGTGCGCCACGTCCTGATAGGAAAGCGGGCTGTGCTGCATTTCGATCCACAGTCCGTCGAAACCTGAGTTCGCCATTGCGCAGTAGGTGTCCGGATCGGGTACGGAAACCGTGCCGAGAACGACCTGCTTGCCTTGGGCGAGTTTCGTCTTGACGGTATTGATCATCTTGGCGGAGGGCGCCTGAGCAAGCAAGCTCGAGCAACTCAGGGCGAAAGCGGCAAATCCGAGAAGGGTTTTATTCATGGCCATATTGGGCTCCTTAGGGATGTCAGGAATTATACGTGGAAACGGGGTGGAGCGTGGGAAGCCTGGCAAAAAAATGGGCGATATACTCGTGCAGTTGGCGGGGTGAAGGGATCCAGTCCGCTTACTGTCATTGGGAGGATCACAATGGCCGTCGAAGTGTATTTTTGGCCCCCGAAGGGGAGCAATGTTGGGCACGCCGCGATCATGGCCGATGGCGGCACCCCCGCCGGCCGCGCGTATTTGAGCGCATGGCCGGGGGAAGCGCTGGCAATATTGTTTGGCGCTGCGGCGTTCAATCAATATGAGGACGATGTGAGAAGCGAGGGCGGGCACCCGCAAGTTGTGCGGCTTACCAAGCTAGACGAGACCAAAATCAAGGCGCAGATTGAAAAATGCAAGAATGCCGGCAAGTACGGCTTTATCTCTTTGAACTGCGCGACGCAAGCGTCCATCTGTCTCAACTCCGGGGTCCCGGGAGCGCAGCTCAAGCAAGCCCTGGAGTTGCTCGGCGGGCCGACTAGCTATCTCTTCGGTACCTCGGTCATCAACACTCCGTGGATGCTGTTCTTATATGCACGCTCGCTTTCGTCTTACGCATGACCGGGCTCTTAGTTTGAGCGGACGCAGCATTCAGCCCAGGTCAGTCCCCTAAAACAATTTCGAGAATTCTAAAAAAAGTTGTCGAACATGCCGTCTGCCGTTCGACGCTTCAGTAGAGCCGGAGATAACCCAAGGGCGGATTCGCAGATCGCCGGCCACTCACTAAAAGGAGATAAGTTCATGAGATTCATGATGATTGTCAAAGCGAGCAAGGAGTCGGAAGCAGGCGTGATGCCGAGCCAGAAACTCCTCGAAGATATGGGGAAGTTCAACCAGGAAATGATCAACGCGGGCGTGATGCTGGACGGAGCGGGGTTGCAATCTAGCTCAAAGGGAGCGCGGGTGCGGATCGGCAAGGACGAGAAGGCGAAACGGACAGTGATTGACGGGCCGTTCGCGGAGATCAAAGAGCTGATTGCAGGCTACTGGGTGATTCAGGTGAAGTCGAAAGAGGAAGCGATTGAATGGGCAATGCGAAGCCCTTCGCCGCATCCGGGTCACGAGTGCGAGATCGAGATTCGCCAGTTCTTTGAGGAGGAGGATTTTGCAGCCGCCGATGTAGCCGGGCCAAAGTCCTGAAGCGCGCTGCGTTCAAACGGAGACAACGATGCAATACATCATGATGCACAAGGCGAATCAGGATATGGAGGCAGGCCTGCCGCCTCCCATGAAGGTGATGGAGGGGATGGGGCCGTTGATGGGAGAGATGGTGGCGGCGGGCGCGTTCCGCTCCGGAGAGGGGCTGCGGCCGAGTTCGCTGGGTGTGCGGCTGAAGTTCACAGGCAACACACGCACAGTAACGCCTGGGCCGTTCCAAGGTTCCAATGAGTTGATCGCGGGCTTTGCGATCGTGGCGGTGAAGTCGATCGACGAAGCAATCGACTGGGCAACTAAATTCGCGGACGTAGTGGGCGACACGGAGATCGACATTCGTCCCGTCACCGAACCATGGGATCTGGGCATGTGTCCCAAGCCGGAAGGCCTTGCGACCGTTCGGTTCATGCTTGCGCACAAGGCGGACAAGAAATCCGAAGCCGGTGTACCGCTTGCGGCTGGTCATGAAACGCAGCTGGAGAACTTGACCGATGAGATGAAGAAGGCAGGCGTTTTGTTGGCTTCCGTCGCCTTGCAGCCAAGCTCGAAGGGGGTACGCCTCAATTTCGTGGGCGGTAAGCGCCGCGTGACGGATGGCCCGTTTGCGGAGTCAAAGGAATTGATCGCCGGATACTGCATTGTCGAATCCGGGTCGCTTGAAGAGGCGACGAGGTGGTCGGGGCCTTTCGCGGAACTGATCGGCGACGTGGAAATCGACATCCGCCCGCTGTATCATGCTTCGAACTAAGGAGACGTATCGATGTTGAAAAAGATTGGGATTGTCGTCGTGGTGCTGGTGATCGCCATTCTCGGCTTCGCGACTACGAAGCCGGACACTTTTCACATGGAACGTTCGGTGACCATTCAAGCACCGCCGGAGAAGGTATTGCCTCATGTGGCCGATTTTCATGCTTGGACTGCGTGGTCGCCGTGGGAGAAGCTGGATCCGGCGATGAAGCGAACCTATAGTGGCGCGGCGAGCGGTAAGGGCGCCGTCTACGAGTGGGAAGGAAACAGCGAAGTGGGACAGGGGCGCATGGAGATCACGGATGCGAATGCAAGCTCTGGCGTCACGATCAAGTTGGATTTCATCAAGCCGATGGAAGGCCATAACATCGCCGAGTTCAAGTTCGCACCGGAAGGCGGCGCGACGAAGGTGACCTGGGCGATGCATGGTCCGAACAACTACTTGTCGAAAGTGATGCAGGTGTTCATCGATATGGACAAGATGCTCGGCGCCTATTTCGAGAGCGGGCTTGCGGACCTGAAGGCCGCTTCGGAGAAGTAGCGGCAGCCGCTGTTGCGGCGGGCAAGGGAAAGCTGGTGTGATCGGTAGCTGTGGCAGCTGCCGATACACACCGGGCAATCGATGCTGTTTGGCGAATTGAGTCGGCCAGGTTGATTGCGGGCCTGGCGCGCATTGTGCGTGACGTCGGGTTGGCCGAAGAACTGGCACAGGACGCCCTCGTGGCGGCACTCGAACAGTGGCCCAAGTCAGGCGTGCCGGACAATCCCGGCGCCTGGCTGATGGCGGCAGCGAAGAATCGCGCGATCGATCATCTGCGGCGGAAGAAGCTGCTGGAGCGTAAACACGAGGAGTTAGGCCTCGAACTCGAAAGCCGGCAAGATTCAGCAGCATCGGAAATCGAGGCTGCCGTGGACGACGACGTGGGTGATGACCTGCTCCGCCTCATGTTCGTGGCGTGTCATCCCGTGCTCTCCTCCGAAGCGCGCCTGGCGTTGACGCTGCGGCTGTTGGGCGGCTTGACGACCGGGGAGATCGCACGAGCGTTTCTGGTTTCGGAGGCGGCGGTCGCGCAGCGTATTGTGCGGGCGAAGCGGACTCTCGCAGAAGAACGCGTGCCGTTTGAGGTTCCGAGCGCAGACGAGTTGGCCGAGCGCCTGGAATCAGTGCTCGAAGCGATTTACCTGATCTTCAACGAGGGTTACTCGGCGACCGCCGGAGAGGACTGGATGCGGCCGGCGTTGTGCGAGGACGCGATGAGACTGGGGAGGATTCTGGCGAACCTCATGCCACGGGAGCCGGAGGTGCACGGATTGGTGGCGCTGATGGAGATTCAGGCATCGCGGTCGCGATCTCGCACCGGACCATCCGGCGAGCCTATTCTGCTTCTCGATCAAGACCGGGCGCTTTGGGATCAGCTCCTCATTCGCCGCGGTCTCGCCGCTTTGGATCGGGCCGAGGCATTGCGTGGAGGGCGAGGTACATACACACTGCAGGCCGCCATAGCAGCGTGTCACGCACGAGCGCGTAATGCCGGGGAAACGGATTGGGCGCGCATTGCCTCGCTTTACGGTGAGCTTGCGAGTTTAGCTCCTTCTCCGGTCGTGGAGTTGAACCGCGCAATGGCGGTAGCCATGGCCTTTGGTCCGGGAGCGGGCCTGCTGCTGGTGGATGAATTGGCCTCGGAGCCAGCGCTCGAAAACTATCATCGACTACCGAGCGTGCGCGGCGATCTCCTGTTCAAGCTCGGTCGATTTGAGGAAGCGCGTGTCGAATTCGAGCGTGCCGCTTCACTGACCAACAACACAAGAGAGCGCGAGATGCTGATGCAGCGAGCGCTGGATTGTGCTTGACGGGGTTGACGGCAGGCTGTATATTTAACTTTATAGTTAATTAACTAGGAAGTTAAATGCAAGCGACGACCGATTTGCTCAGCACAACTTTTGCCGCGCTTGCCGACCCCACGAGGCGGGCAATTCTGGCGCGTCTGGCTACAGGTGAGGCATCCGTCACGGAGCTCGCCGAGCCCTTCAAGATGAGCATGCCCGCCGTATCCAAACATTTAAAGGTGCTCGAACGGGCAGGTCTGATCGCTCGAAGCCGCGAAGCTCAGTGGAGGCCGTGCCGCATTGAGGCTGGCCCTTTGAAGGATGTAGCCGACTGGGTGGAGCACTACCGCGGATGTTGGGAAGAGCGATTCTCCCGGCTGGATCAATATCTGTTGAAGATGAAAACAAAGGAGAAGGAGAAAAAGCATGGCCGTAGAAACTAGTTCGGGACTCGTGGTGACTTTGCCCTCAGACCTGGAGATTGTGATGACGCGGGTGTTTGATGCACCGCGCCATTTTGTGTTCGAGGCGATGACAAAACCCGAACACGTGGCGCACTGGTGGGGTTGCATCAATGCGGAGTTGCCTGTCTGCGAGATTGACTTTCGCGTCGGTGGCTCGTGGCACTACGTGATGCGCATGGCGGACGGACAGGACGTCTCCTTTCGTGGCGTCTATCGCGAGATCGTGCCGCCGGAGAGGTTCGTGTGTACCGAGTGCTACGAGGAGCCGAAATTCGGAAATCCAGAGTGGCTGACGACCGTGACGCTGGAAGATCTTGGCGGGAAGACGAAGATGACCCACACGATTCTCCACAAGTCGGTTGAGGCCCGCAACGGGCATCTGCAGTCGGGCATGGAGAAAGGGGCGGGAGATTCGATGGAACGGCTGGCGGAGGTCATCAAGAGAATGTCGCAGTCCATGCCGCGTGACCCGCGGATCGATTGAGATGATGGTGAGATGTGCAGGAACATCAAACCGCTTTTCAACTTCGATCCGCCGGTGACCGACGAGGAGATCCGGGCCGCCTCACTGCAGTTCGTGCGGAAGATCAGCGGTTTCCATAAGCCATCCAAAACGAACGAGCGGGTATTCCAGGAGGCGGTCGATGAGATTGCGGGAATCTCGGCGCGGCTGATTGACGCGTTGGAGACGACATCACCGCCGAAAAACCGGGAAGAGGAAGCGGCGAGGAATCGAGCCCGCTCGCGAGAAAGGTTCGGCGCGGCTATCGACAAGGCCGGTGGCGATATACTGCCCGCATGAACTCGATCAAACGCCGTGAATTGCTGACGGGCGCCACCGCGGCGGCTCTGCCACTACGCGCGGCCGCGAAGAAACCGAACATCATCTGGATGATGGCCGACGACCTTGGCTACGGCGACGTTGGCTTCAACGGCCAAAAGGCGATTCAGACGCCGAATCTCGACAAACTGGCGACGCAGGGGCTGCGCTTCACCGATGCCTATGCAGGGTGCACGGTGTGTGCGCCCTCGCGTAGTTGCTTGATGACGGGGCTGCACACGGGCCACACCCCGATTCGCTGCAACACTGGTGGCGCGCCCCTATTGCCGGAAGAACGGACGGTGGCGGACTTGTTGCACGATGCCGGTTACAAGACGGGGCTGTTTGGTAAGTGGGGCCTGGGGAACATTGGAACGACGGGCGTGCCGTGGAAGCACGGCTTCGATGAGTTCTTCGGCTTCCTGCATCAGGCGCACGCGCACTTTCAATACCCGCGATTTCTCTACAGCAACGACAAAGAGTATCCGCTGAAGGGCAACGATAACCCCGGGCGGCAGACGTACGGCAACGATGTGATGAACGAGAGGGCGCTCGACTTTGTGCGGCGCAACAAGAGTAATCCGTTCTACCTGTATTTGTCGTGGACGGTACCGCACTTTGAGCCGCATGTTCCGGACGATTCGATGGCGCCGTATCGAGGGAAGGTTCCGAAGGGAGAGCCCTACGTGAACCCGGCGGGACGGTTGCTGCGCCAGGACGAGTTAGGTCCAGCGTACGCGGGCATGGTGTCGCGTGTCGACCGTTATGTGGGGGCGGTGATGGCGCTATTAAAGGAACTGAAGCTAGAAGAAGACACGCTGGTCTTTTTTACGAGCGACAACGGCGGCGTCATGGGCGGCTTCCAGAACGACTTCTTCCAGAACACAGCCGGGCTGCGCGGACAGAAGACAACGATGTACGAGGGCGGCATCCGCGTGCCGATGGTGGCGCGCTGGCCAGGGCGGATCGCGGCGGGGAAGACGAGTCCTTACTACTGGAACTTTGCCGACTTTCTGCCGACCGCGGCAGATGTGGCAGACGCAAAGGCGCCTGCGGGCATCGACGGATTTTCGGTGCTGCCGACACTTTTGGGAAAGAAGCAGAAGCCCCATGAGTCGTTGTATTGGGAACTGCCCCGCTACGACGGCAAGACAAAAGAGTTCCGCAAGGAGAATCCGATGGCGGCGATGCGGCGCGGAACGATGAAATTGGTGCGCCCGAAGCCGGATGCGGCGGTTGAGTTGTACGATCTAGCGGCCGACCGAAGCGAGAAAACAGACCTGGCGGCGAAAATGCCCGACGTGGCGGCGGGGATGGAGAAGCAGTTAAACGCAATGCGAACCGAGCCGAGGGCACAAAGCGAGCCACCGCATCCGTGGTGGGAGGCAAGAAGTTAGAACGCAAACTGCGTCGAGTTGCTGGCCACGGCGCCTTGGAAGATTTGTAAGGGCTGAAGTCCGGTGACTCCCGGCGGAATGCGCACGTTTACCTGGTAGAGCCCGGTGAAGCCTGGCGCTAGGCCACTGAAGAGGACCTCTGCATCGCGGCCGGCGATCGTCACGCGCGGGCGGGTCGTCGTTTCTTCCAGGAAGATATTCTGTTGGCTGCCCTGCGTGGCCCCAAGTCCCGTGCAGTAAATTTCCAGAAACTCGCCGTTGCGGATTGCGGCAGCGGTATTGCCGCGCACAAAAATTCCGGGTTGCGCGGCGAGCACAGGAACGGTGAGCACATTGGAAGTCTCGTTCAGCGGGCCGGCTGTAACGGTAACTTGAGCCTGTCCTGGCGCGAGGCCGGAGGGGGCAACGAAGTTAATTTGCCGATCGCTCACAAAGAGGAGCGACGCAGGGAGTCCGTTGATCGATACGCGCACATTGGCGAGTGAATCCGAGAAGGGTGGGCTGCCGGAGGCAGTAGCGCCCGCGGCAAGCGAGGCGCCGAAGATAGTTCCAATGCCACCCCCCACAATCCCTGGCGCAAATGAGGCCGCGTTGACAATTCCGCCGTCGGCAATGAACGGCCGCGAGAGCGCAGTAGCGGCGGCCGTTGCGCCGGTCGACGCTATGGACAGGTTGAGCTGGTAGACAGGTCCTGCGCCCGGAGTCCAATTGAAACGCACAAAGCCGGATTCATCGCTAACTGCTGAGGATGGCGAGACGCTTCCCCCCGACGCGGTAGCGGCATTCACGACGTAGCCGGCGAATGGCACGAGATTCGAATCGATCACCTGCACCTGGATTGGCTGGGGAAGAACGGTGTTGCCGCTGGCGCGCTGCTTGTCGCCTGAGATGATCCGGAGCCCAAGGGCGGAAGCAGCGGGTGATATTTGGATGCGTGCTACTTCAGGCGCATACGACGGGTCGTCGGAGCGAACGGTGATCTCATCGATTCCGGGCGTGGAAGCAGTCCAGTTGAAGGCGACGCCAGCAGTGCCGGCGGGCACGGTAAAGGATGCCGGGATCTGGACCAAGCTATTGGCCGACTGCAGGCGGAAGGTTAGGTCAGAGGAAGCAGGCCGATCAATTGCCACCGTGGCGCGCGCGGTTGTACCTGCCACAACGCCTGTCGCGGGCCACATGGAGAACTGAACGGCGCGGCGGAGGGAGGTATCGGCCTCAGCGCGGTCGGAAGTAGCCGTACGGTAGTAGGGCTCGAACTGCTGTCGAAATGTATCGAGCTTCGAAAGATCGTCGGGCGACGGTTCCTGACCGGCGGCGGTAATCAGGATAAAGGCGAAGCGGAACCGGCGCTGCGCCATGGAGGCGTTCGGTTTACGGGGACCATAAAGGGCGATTATGTCGTTGACCGAGACGTCGCGGCGGGTTCCTTGAAAGTTTACGCCAGTCTGAGGGGGACGATCGTTGCTGCCAATATTCGCATTCGCAACATAGAAAGTGTCTGGAACTTCCCATGCGTCGCGAAAGCCCATCAAGTATTGGTCGAGGGGCGAGTAGCCTTCCACTGTGCCGGTGGTAGTGAAGCGCGGCGAAGCGGAAGGTCCGTTGTCGCGGATGCGGTTACCTTCCAGCAGCGACGCTTCGGAGTTGAAGCGAAAGTTCCAGTGTGCGGTTTGCCTGCCAAGCATGGGAAGCGAGTTAGGGTCGTTCGGATCTCGAACGCTGGCGAAGGCGAGAAACAGGTGCCCGGCTTCGTGTCCGACAACAGACAGGGGCGTGTCCCGGCTCGTCGAGCGGGCCGGAACGATTCCGAGCGGGTCTCGTGGATACTGGCTGAGTGGTCCCATGTTCATGAACCCTTGCAAGCGGCGGCGGGAACCGTACAGTGCTCCAGCGTCGATCTGCTGATCACCGTAGCCTTCGCGCAAGTTGCGTAGTGTTAGTTCGTAGGCGACAGCGCCGTCGTCGGCCGGAATGCCCAGGTTGTTGTAGAGGACAAGATAGTCGTAGGCATCCTCGTGAGTCTCGTAGAACTTCTGCGCGGTAAAGACCACGTCGATTGCTTCGGTTCCCGAAAAGCGCTCGGCAAGAGTGCCAGTAAAGGTGTCGGCGCTGCCTTGCAGGAAGCTCACGAGGGCGCTCGGGCCTTGCAAGCCGCCTGGGGCGATTCCGACAACCGCTTCCGCGGTGGTGATGGAGGAAAACGCGGTTTCAATGCGGCCATCCGGGAAGAGACGGACCTGAAAAGTCTGAATCTTGCTTGTGCCATATTCCGGAACGTTGACCCAGGAGACGGCGAATACATTCGACGTGGACAGGACTCGCACGGATGCGGGAGTAACGGACGGATCGAGGTCGCGATATAACCCGGCAATTCGCGGCGGGCCGGCATTCAAGCGACCGACGGATCGGTCGGCACTGGCCCCGTCGGGAGAAACAAAGGATATGTTGCCGTCGGAGTTGATGAAGGCGGAGTTGTAGCTTCGACCGTAGAAGGAGAATGCGAAGGGCAGCGGGACAATGCGCGAATCGTCGTCATCCAACGTAAGCGGAGTTCCTGATGTGGCTTGGGAGGCGTCGTACGAGTCAGCGCCAGTCTCAAACCTATAGCCGGAGGATCCCGATTGTGGAAGGAACCGCAGGGTACGGGCATTCAAGTTGAAGGTGTTGCGGCGTGCGACCACGCCGTCGGAGTCCTCGAGGATGGCGATGTTGCCGATGTCGCGCGCGACGCTTTGGACTCCAGCGGCACGTGTCCGAATGGATGAGGGCTTGCGCTGTGAAGTAGCTGCCCGGTGAAGAGCGATCGCTTCCTGGCTGGACAGGGAATGGGTGCCGCAGGTCAGCCAATCCTGGCGGGCGTCGAGCAGGATGGCGGCCGAAAGCGACAGACACAAGAGCGGGAACAAACGCCTCGCCGGGCGCGTATAAAGCGGGGAGTGAAAACTCATCAGATGGGAACAGTCCCATTGTAAGATACGGGGTTGGAGGAGAATTGGTTATGCCATTCTGCACGGGATGTGGAAATCAGTTGTCGGATACTGCCAGATTCTGCGCGGCGTGCGGGCGTCCGTACGGGACCGCCGCGGCCGAAGGCGCGGCTGTAGCGAACCCGGCATCGCTATCGGGCTACACTTCGAGCAGTCCGCTGGACTATGAGATCTTTGGCGACAATTTACAAGTGGCGCGGGTGAAAATGACGCCGGGGCAGGAGCTCTTCGCCGAGGCGGGCAAGATGGTGTACAAGACACCAAGCGTGAGTTGGGAAACGCGAATGAGCGGAGGCTCAATCGGTGAGAAGCTGTGGGGGGCGTTGAAGCGAAAGGTGATGGGCGAGTCATTATTCCTCACCTATTTCCGCTCGAGCGCTTCGGGCGAGGTTGGTTTTGCCGGTGATTATCCGGGCCGCATTCAGGTGTTCAATCTTGACGCGGGACGGTCGATTCTCGTACAGCGTGATAGCTTCCTCTGCGCGCAATCGACGGTGCAATTGAACATCGCGTTCACGAAGAAATTAGGCGCTGGGTTCCTCGGTGGAGAAGGGTTCATTCTGGAGAAACTCACCGGGCCCGGCACGGCGTTCATTCATGCCGGCGGCGATCACCTGGAGTTCACGTTGAACCCGGGTGAGATGTTGCAGGTGGATACCGGCTGCATTGTGGCGTTCGAAGAGACGGTGACTTACGACATCCAATTCGTAGGTGGCATCAAAACTGCAATCTTCGGCGGGGAAGGGCTGTTTCTAGCCACATTGACCGGGCCCGGCAAAGTGATCATCCAATCGATGACATTGGAGAAGCTGCGCCGGCAATTCGCGTCACCCACATCAGGTGGGGACGAGAGATCGGGTTTAGGTGCATTAACGGGGTTGCTGGGAAGCGAAGATTAGGCGATTCGCCAGCATCCAACGAAGTTTGAAACGCGGATTCAGACACATGCGTCTGCAATCCAGGCCCGCGGGTTTCCGATGGAAACTTGGCGGGCCTTCTTATTGGCAAACATTTTGCATAGAATATGTTTTAATCGATCCGCGCGAGCGCTTGCGTCCGGCGCTCGCAATCGGAAATCGAGCGAGAGCAATTGTTTAGTAAGGATAGGAACGGAGACTCCGACCATGAAGGTACCCACCCAGATGTTCCATTTGGCCGCATCCGCTGTGTTGTTATTCGCCAGCGTACCGGCAGTGAAGGCGCAGATCACCGCGGCCCCAGCGTCGCTCGCGTTTGTCTATCAAGTCGGATCGGTAAATCCAGCGGCTCAAACCGTAAACGTATCGGGCCCGGCTGGGCTGGCAGTAACGGTGACCAAGCAGGCCCCCGCGATTGGACCCTCAGAGTGGTTGTACTTCTCATCGTCCTCGTCCCTCCCGTTCACGATGACAGTTTTTGTACTTGCGAACTCATCGTTTCCCCCGGGAAATTACAGCGCGACGATTACGGTGGCGGCGACCAATGGAAGCGGAACACCGTTGGTAATTCCCGTGAGTTTTAAGGTCAGCACAAATCCTCTGCTGACATCGACGCCCGGATCGTTGACGTTCCAATACGCATTGAACGGTTCGCAGCCGCCGCAACAAACCGTATCACTGGGATCCTCCGGAACCACGCAGCTTAACTTTACGGCCACGCCGTCGACTACGAGTGGCGGCTCCTGGTTGAGCGTTACTCCTCCGGCAACGGGAAATACGCCTGCCGTGCTCACGATTGGAGCCACGGTGGACAATACATTCCCCGTGGGCACCTATAACGGCAAGGTAAGTTTGACCTCGACGAGCCAGGGGAATCCGACATTAGACATTCCGGTGACCTTAATCGTCACGCCCGAAACAACACTGACGACTGCGCCGTCGGCGCTTACCTTCACATTCCAAACCGGCACGTCCGCGCCCCTTCCACACGTGTTGACTGTTGGGAGTACGGGTGCCTCAGTTGGCGTCAACGTGACAACCGAGGCAACGGGAGGAGGCGCCGGCCCTGCGTGGCTGTCGGTGGCACCGACTTCCGGACCCACACCGCTGAACTTATCCGTAACGGCGAATCCCTCCGGGCTCGCTCTGGGAGATTACAAGGCCAATATCAAGCTGACCGCACCTGGTGCGTCGAACAGCCCCCAAACAGTTCCCGTCACGCTTAAAGTGACCGACAAACCAGTCGTGCAACTGTCATCGTCTTCGTTGTCGTTTCAGCATCAGATTGGCGGCAGCGCGCCGGCTGGTGAGTTGGTGTTGGTCACCAACACTGGCGCGGGCCTGCCGGTCAACCTGACTGTGGACGCCGCCGGTGGAACCTGGCTATCAGCAACCCCTTCCTCCTCGACAAGTCCGGCGGCGTTGCTGGTGACGGCCGATCCAGGCACTCTCGTTGCGGGCGAGTACAACGGAACTATAGGTATCGCCGTTCCCGGCGCTGCCGTGCCGCAGTTGACTCTACCGGTGACCCTGACGGTTTCGGCAAATCCGTTGATGCGAATTAGCAGAAATCGGTTGGGCTTCGTTCACCAAACAGGGCAGACCCCGCCAGCCGCCAAACCGATTTCCGTAACCTCTACTGGTGCGGCAATCCCGTTTACAGTTACGACAAATGTGGCATCTGGCGGCTCGTGGCTTGGAGTATCGGCGGCGTCGGGCACGACCCCACTTGACTTGCCGATCACCGTAAACCCAACCGGACTGTCGCCTGGACTGTATTCCGGAACCGTCACCATCACGCCGACGGGGCAGGGCGGAGCCGCACGGACAGTCGAGGTGACGTTGCAGGTAAGCGACAACGTACTGTTGAACGTGCCGGATACGCCATTGCGATTCTCTTTCGGCACGGGAGGCCAGCAGCCACCGGACCAGACCCTGAGCGTGACCGCCACATCGGGAACGTTGAGTTATACAGTTTCGCCAACGACAATGAGCGGCGGCGCGTGGCTCATCGCCGGACCGTTGAGTGGATCCACGGGCCAACCGGTGACGGTGGGAATCAACACGAACTTCTCAGGCGGCACCTTCACGGGGCTTCTAGCCATCAATTCGAGCGCCGGCAACAGTCCGATCTATGTGCCGGTACTTTACAACGGCAATAACACTTCCACCTTGCAGGTGGCTCCAAACTCGCTCAAATTTACGCAGACCAGCGGAACGAATCCACCAGCGGCGCAAACGCTGACGGTGTCTTCCACCGGCACGCGCCTGGACTTCACAACCACGGTGCAGACGCTGAACGGAGGCGACTGGTTGGCTTCTACTCCCAGCGGCGGACTGACGCCCGGCACGCTAACAGTGTCGATCAAAACTAACACGCTTACGGCCGGAACCTATACCGGCACAATCACGGTCACTTCGAGCGCGCTCGGAGCGCAGCAGGTCATTCCGATTACACTCGAGGTGCCTCCGGCGGTGAACCAACTGGTGGCCGCGCCGGCAAGCCTGTCGTTCGCGTACACGATTGGAGGAACTGCCCCGCCATCGCAGCAGCTGAATCTGAAGTCGAGCAGCATGGTGAACTACACGTTGACCACGTCTACCGCCACTGGCGGCCAGTGGCTTGCGGTGACACCGCCGAACGGGGCGACCGAGTCAAACGTTACAGTCAGCGTAAGCATAACGGGATTGGCCGCCGGCGTTTATACGGGAACTGTCAACGTGAATGCGCCGACGGCGAATAACTCCCCGCTGCAGGTTCCCGTGACCCTGACCGTAACCGCGCCGCCTGCCGGGAGTCTGACGACGTTCCAGAATGGAGCGAGTTTCCTACCCACATCTGCGGCGGCGGGCTTGATTGTAACCTTGCGGGGAACCGGCCTTGGCCCGGCAACAGGCGTCTCGTTCCAGTTGACGCCGCAAGGTACGGTTCCGACGACTGTGGGTGATACACGCGTCCTGTTCGATGGCGTGCCCGCTCCAGTCCTATTCACATCGGCCACGCAGATCAACGCTGTCGTTCCTTACGAGATCGCGGGGCGGTTCTCGTCGAAAGTGGAGGTCGAATATAAAGGAGTGAAGACGAACCAGTTGGATATTCGGGTCGTCGACTCGGCTCCCGGCATCTTCAGCCTCACGGCGACCGGGACCGGGCAAGGCGCCATACTCAACCAGAACGGCACGGTGAACTCCTCGTCGAATCCGGCGGCCCGAGGCGAGGTCATCGTGATCTACGCAACGGGCGAAGGACAGACGACCCCGGCGGGCGTGAACGGTTCCGTGCCGCGGACGGTGGGTGAGTTGAAGAAGCCGTTGGGCACCGTGAAGGTCCGCATTGGCGGCGTGGAAGTGACGCCGCTGTATGCGGGCTCGGCGCCGTTCTTCGTGGCCGGCGTGATGCAAGTGAACGCGGCGATTCCGGAAGGTATCTCCACGGGCCCGAACGTACCGGTGGAGTTGATTGTGGGCGCCGGTACATCGGCGGCACAATCGATCACCGTAGCAGTGCGCTAACCCGGAGCGAGCTTGACCAGGGCGGGCGACTTGAACGCGCCCGCCCTTTTGTTTTGGTGCAATTGCACGGAACAAGGGAGTTGGCGCGATACACTAGGGGCATGAGTTTGTCGGAGACCAAGTCAGAGGATGTCGCCTCACCCATGCGGGTGCTCATCGCCGACGATGAGGAGAATCAACGCAACGGCTTGCGAAGCATGATCTCCGGCTGGGGTTTCGCTACGCAGGTTGCGGCGGACGGCCAGGAGGCGTTAGAGCAGGTTGCCGCCTTCGAACCACAAATCATCCTTACCGACTTGATGATGCCCCGGCTGGACGGTTACGAACTGCTTAAACAGTTGCAGAGCAAGGGTCCGGCGATACCGGCAATCGTGCTGACGGCGTTCGGGAATATCGAAACGGCGATGAACACGATGTTGGATCTGGGCGCGTTTTGGTTTCTGGAAAAGCCAATTCAGCCTCGCGTGCTGCGCATGCTGTTGGACCGTGCGGCTTCGCAAGCGCGGCTTAGCGAGCAGGCCGAGCGGCTCAAGCGGCAACTGAGCTACCAGGGTGTGTTAGGCGATCTGGTGGGCGTCAGCGATCCGATGCAGCAAGTCTTTTCGCTCATTCAGCAGGTCGCGCCAACCAAGGCACAGGTGCTGATCACCGGAGAATCCGGAACTGGCAAGGAACTAGTGGCTCGGGCGATTCACCAGAATTCGCCGCGCTGGTCGGGACCGTTCGTGGCGATCAATTGCGCCGCGTTGCCGGAGACGCTGATGGAGAGCGAGCTGTTCGGGCACGAAAAAGGAGCTTTCACGGGAGCGGTGGAACGGCGTGCGGGGTGTTTCGAGTTGGCGCAGGGAGGCACGCTGCTGCTCGACGAGCTGGCCGAGATGCCAATCGGCACGCAGGCGAAATTGCTGCGCGTTCTCGAGGATTCCAAGGTGCGGCGCCTTGGGGGAAAAACCGAAACGTTGGTTGATGTGCGTGTCCTCGCTTCGACTAACCGGCCGCCTGAAGAGGCGGTGAAGAAGGGCATGTTGCGTGAGGACCTCTTTTACCGGCTTAACGTATTCGAGTTGAAGCTGCCCCCACTGCGGCAGCGATTGGACGATATTCCCGTTCTGTGCGACGCAATTCTGCGAGATTTGAACGAAAAAAACGGGACCAGGGTTACAGGCATCGAAGCGGATGTCCTGTTGCGGTTCACACGTCACAACTGGCCGGGAAATGTGCGCGAGCTGCGCAATATCATGGAGCGCTCGGCGATTATGGCGGGCCAGGGCCACGTCCAGGTGCAGCATCTGCCATCCAATCTCGGTACAGGCAACGGTCTGGCGCAACCTGGCGCAACCGAAACTGGCGCGCCGGGGAGTTCCGGTGCTGCACCGGGCGAGACGATTACGCTTCACGTGGGGACGACGGTACATGACGCCGAGAAGGGCATGATATTCCTCACGCTGGCACATACAAAAAACAACAAAACGAGGGCTGCTGAGATTTTGGGCATCAGTCTGAAGACACTTTTCAACAAACTCAAGGAATACGGGTCGGCAACGCAAGCGGAAACCGACACTCAATAGGCGTTGGAGGCTGACTGGGCGAAATGTCGCTGAAAACGCGGCTGCGCATATCGATCGTCACGCTGGTGACACTGCTCGTGTTTGCGCAGTGCGTGGTGAGCTTGCGGATCGCGGCAGAGGCAAACTTCAACGACGCCCTGGAACGCGCGCAAGCGATCGCGCAGCAAGTGAATTTTCTTGTGGCGCAACGGGTAAACGAACAGGCGCGTGAGGTGCATCCTCCGCCGGCGACGATCGAAGCCACCAAACGGTTATGGGAACGTATCGTCGATGAAGATCTGGGGCTTCCTGAACTGCTCGAAAAGACGATGGCCAACTCGAACGCGGTGATCGAGATCCTGATTTGTGACGAGAATTCGCGAGTGCTTGCGGCTTCCACGCCGTCGCGCGTCCACACTCAGTTTGAACCTTTGCCTGGATTCTCCGTTTGGAAGGAGCGACCGCTTTGGGAGAGGTTGGGTGAAGTGCTCGGGGGCCGGAAGGACTATGCCACGCTGGTGCCCTTAGGCTTGAAGGAAATGCCGAAACCGGTGCTGACGGTGCATGTCGTGGTGAGCACAGTGCTGCTACGTAGCGCCATCATGCCGCAGGTGAGAAGTCTGGTTGTGGTCTCGGCGCTCTCGCTGTTGGCATCCATTATTCTGGCCGGCATCGTATCGAACGTTATCTTCAGCTCCCTTGAGAGATTGAGCAAGAGAATCGAGAGCATTGCCACGGGCAAGTTTCCGGAGGAAGATCCGGGTCAAGCTGAGAGCAAGCGCGAGAGCAAGGAATTCGCCGATGTGCAATCGAAATTGGACTTATTGAGCCGCCAATTCAAGGGGGCGCGTGAGGATGTTCTTCAATTGCGCGGGAACATCGAAAAAATGCTGGAGCGGCTGGAAGAGTCGGTTTTGCTATTCGACGCAAGCGGCAGGTTGTTACGCGCCAGCCGCACCGCAAGCCGGGTATTGCAAGGCCATCCCTTGGAGCAGGACAGGACACTCGATCACCTCTTTCCCGAGGGCACGCATCTGGGAGATCTGGTGCGCCGGGTCATGCGGGAGGGCCACGGCGTGAAGGATGCAGTGACGGAGTTTCCCCGCGCCAATGCGTCGCCGCTCCGCCTGCTGGCGAACGTCGAATTTCTGGAAAACTTCCCCGACCAAGGCCGCAGCGGAATCTTGTTGACACTCCGCGACGCCGAGACGCGGAAGCAGTTGCGCACACAGTTGGATGTATCCACTCGTCTTGCCGCCATTAGCAGGTTGACGGGCGGCGTGGCACACGAGATCAAGAACCCATTGAACGCCATTGCGCTCCACTTGGAGGTGTTGCGGTCCAAGCTCGGCGAGCAGCCGGAGCTTCACCCCGAGGTGAATGTGATCGGAAGCGAAATCGCCCGGCTGGATCGCGTGGTAAAGACATTCCTTGATTTCCAGCGGCCGATGGAGCTCAATATGAAGCCCGTGAACGTAGTGGAAGTGGCCCGCCAGGTTTCCGCGCTTCTATGGCCGGAGGCCGAACGGGCAGGGGTGAGCATCGAGCTCGATTCCGTTCGCGCGGCGGTGCGGTTACGCGGAGATGAAGATTTGCTCAAGCAAGCGCTTCTCAATGTGGTCAACAATGGCATTGAGGCGATGCAGCGCGGAGGCCGCCTGAGAGTGCGCGTGGAGAAAACCGGAGAGGAGATCACGGTCAGCGTATCCGATCAGGGTGCCGGAATTCCGGCGCAACTGCAGGAGCGCATCTTTAACCTCTATTTCACGACGAAGCCAAAGGGGTCTGGAATAGGACTCGCCATGACATTCCGGATCGTTCAATTGCACAACGGCTCCATCGATTTTGTCACGCAGCCCGGGGAAGGCACGACATTCCGGTTGCACTTCCCGGTACCCGAGGAGGAATCCTCCACCAACCCGCTGGAAGGTATTATGGCGGTTGGGGGACAACAGGCACCGCAGTCAGACGAAGCGGAAAAGGGCGCATTTCCGGAGAGGAAAGCATGAGAATCCGGGGCCTACTGTCCGGTGTTTTGCTGGCGGCAAGCATTGTGCCAACCAGCGGATGTTGGTTCCGCAAAAAGAAGCCCTCTCCGCCCCTGGTGCAGATTCCAGTTCCAAAGCCAGCGCCTCCTCCCAATCAGGACCCGATGCCGCCGCCGCCGACAGTGGAAGCACAGACGCCGCCTCTGTCCACGGTTCCGGCCTCACCGCAAGAGATTGACGTTCCGGTTCCTCCACCACGGCAGGCACAGAGGCCGAAGCGGCCACCACCGGCGACAGCCCAGCCCGCAGCGCAGGATACACCGCAGTCCGCGCCGCAGCCGCCTGCGCCCGAGCCACCCAAGCTGGTTCAACTCCTGACGGCCGACGAGCAGCGACGCTATCAGGGGGAATTAGAGCAGTACCTTCGAAATGCGGAAGCGATCATTGCGCAGGCGAGCACGCGAACGCTGGATGCCCAGCAGTCGGACATGGTCATCCGTATCCGCGCTTTCACGCAGCAGGCGCGCGATCAAAAGGACACGGATCTGACGACAGCGCGCAACCTTGCTCAACGGGCGGATGTGCTGGCGAAGGATCTGCAACGGTCGTTGCGCTAGAAGAAACGTCTAAACGCAAAAATGCCGGGCGTGGAATCTCCCACACGCCCGGCACGGCCCAGTTCGGCCTCCGAACCTCACTGGGCGGCTCCATCGGTCCCAGACTACCAATGGAGCAAATCGAACCCGAAGGGAAGCGCTTTGAGTTAGCGCGCCACCTGGGTGCCGGCCTGAGCGGTCTGACGTGCTTCGGTATCAGCCGAAAAGACACGGACCTCGACACGGCGATTCTGTTTACGGCCATCCCGGGACTTGTTGTCCGCGGTGGGAGCTTCCGGACCCAGCCCGATCACGGTGATGCGATGAAGCGGGACCTTATGCTGCAGAGTGAGATACCGAACCACGGCATCGGCGCGGCGCCGGCTCAACTCCATGTTGAATTGCGGCGTGCCTGTTGTATCGGTGAATCCCTGCACTTCGATCAGATAGCGGTGATGCGTCCCCATGCGGGTGGCAAGGCCATTCAGAAGTTCCTGCGCCTCCTTGGACAACCCGTCCTTGGCGAGGTCGAAGTAGACAGTTTCATCGGCGACTACGGCGTAGTTGTCCAAGCCTAGGATGCGTTTCTCGACCGTGTCGAGGCGTCCAATTCCTTGCTCAGCCAACTTCTTGCCTGCATTGGCCTCGAGCATGGCGTCCTCGGCCTTCTTCTGGCCAAGTTTCGCCTGCTCATCAGCATCCTTTGCGGCTTTCATAGCGTCCTGGGCACGCTGATCGGCGCTCTTTGCAAATTCATCAATCTTCGAGGTTTTCGCCTCGAGATCTTCGATCGCCTTTTCGTTTTCGGTGTTCTTTTGCTCCAGCGAGCCGACACGCTGCTCTACAGGCTGGATCGTGTTTCTGACGTGCTTCTTAGTGGCGCAACCGCTGGAAGCCAAAAGCAGGCCGCCGATACAGATAGCCGCCCACTTCGAGTTTGTTTTCAAAAAGTCTGGAATCATTTTAATGTCTCCTACGTTAACCGAGTTCTCGTCTGTCCACCATCTGCGGGTAGATCGTTGCCATTTAAGTTTTGTTCGATTAGGACTAGAGGAACGCCCATGCCTCAAGCCCGTGCTAGGACCCCAGGGCACTGTTGCCATGAAGTTCCGGCACTCGCGCCGCAGAGAGGGAGGCTGCGGCGCGAGAACCGTCGGAAGGGGCCTTGGAGGAGTACGACCCGCTCTCGCCGCGAGATCACCTGGTGAATCTGTTGGCGTATCCGATTTTGATCGGCGGTTAAGACCTGGAGGGATCTCGAAACCACCGGGAAAGCTGCTGCAGGGAGTGCAGGATTGGAGCCGCGTTGTAAAAATTTCCTACCCGCGTCCAGTATTATTTTCACAACTGATCCCATTCCTACCTTCATTTACCAGCTTTCCGACCAGTTGCCATTCTTGATAGCACGCAGTATGCCAAAGCCGGGATCCGGAATAGCCCATGAGCAGGAGGCGGAGGAATTCGATTCGTTGAAAGCCGGCGACCGCGCTTTGACGACTATGCTACATTGACTGTTTCATGAGCCTCGCACTGGAGTTGCAAAAGACTCCTCTCAACGCCGTCCATCGCGCTTTGGGTGCTCGCATGGTCGACTTTGGCGGCTGGGACATGCCGGTGCAATACACCGGGATTATTGAAGAACACCATGCCGTGCGGCGCGCGGTTGGGCTGTTTGATGTCAGCCACATGGGCGAAATAGAGATTCGCGGCCCGCAGGCATTCGACTTGGTGAACTACGCGGCAACGAGCGCTGTCGGAAAGATGGCGATCGCGCAGGCGCAGTACGCCGGGCTGCTTTACGACCACGGTGGTTTTGTCGACGACATCCTCATCTACAAAGTGAGCGACGGTCACTATTTCCTCTGCGTGAACGCCTCGAACCAGGAGAAGGATTACGAACACATAGCTTCTTTGCAGAAGGAAAAGGGCTTCGAATGCACCGTCGAGTTCGCGAGCCCTCGCTATGCGCAACTGGCCGTGCAAGGACCTCTTGCGGCGGCCGTCGTTCAGGAGTTGACTCCCGTCGATTTGAAGAGTATTCGCTACTACCGCTTCGCCGATGGCCAGGTAATGGGAGTGCCCGCACGCATCGCACGCACGGGCTATACGGGCGAGGATTGCTTCGAGCTATTTGTGGCCCCTGAGCAGGCCGAAGCTCTGTGGGCAAAGTTGCTGGAAACAGGCGCTCAGCATGGCATCAAGCCGTGCGGTCTCGGGGCCCGCAACACGCTCCGGCTTGAGGCAGGCATGGCCCTTTATGGTCATGAAATCGGGCCAACGATCAACCCAGTCGAGGCCGGGCTGCTGCGGAACATGGACATGAACAAGGACTTCCATGGCAAGGCAGCAGCCGTTGCATGCGTGGAGAAAGGCCCTCAGCGTAAGCTATGCGGAATTGAGATGGTGGGACGTGGCATCGCCCGCGACGGCTATGAGTTATCCGTGGACGGTGCTCCGGCCGGATGGGTAACGAGTGGAAGCCCGTCGCCCACACTCAATAAAAACATCGCGATGTGCTATCTGCCGGCGGCGTTCGCCGATCCAGGCCACTCGGTCCAGGTATTGATTCGGGGACAACATGTGGACGCCATTACGGTGGCGCTGCCATTCTACAAACGAGCGAAATAAAACATGGGATATCCAGAAAACTTTAGATACACGAAGGAACATGAATGGGTGATGGTGGCGGGTGACACCGGGACAGTCGGCATCACGCATCATGCGCAGAGCGAGCTGGGCGATATCGTGTACGTGGATTTGCCTAAGCCCGGCACCAAAATGGCCCAGGGCGCTTCGTTTGGCTCGGTTGAGTCGGTGAAAGCGGTGAGCGACATCTACGCGCCAGTCACGGGCGAGATCGTCGAGATCAACGAAACATTGGCGACGGCTCCAGAGAAGCTCAACCAGGAACCGCACGATGGGGGATGGCTGGTGAAAGTGAAATTGTCGTCGCCGGAAGAAATCGGAAAATTACTCACCGCCGCGGAGTATCAAGAATACATTGGGGAGTAAATCTTCCCAGGTAGTTTCGAACATGCAAGCGCCACGTGCGTCACGGCGCACCTGAACGGAAGGCACAGAGTACAACCTTGCGATATTTACCCAAGTCTGAATCGGAACGGCAGCAGATGCTGACCTCGATCGGCCTGACCCAGTTGGCCGAGCTCTACCAGCATCTGCCGGATGAGGCGCTGTTACACCGGGATCTGGACATCGAACCAGGCATGTCGGAATACGAAATCGTGGACTGGTTCCGCTCCCGGGGTGAGAAGAACACGCGCTTCACCGCAAGCTTCCTCGGAGCCGGCGTGTATGCGCATTACCGGCCCGTGCTCGTGGATGTCGTGGTGTCGCGAGGCGAGTTTCTCACCTCATATACGCCGTATCAGGCAGAGATCGCACAGGGCACGTTGACTACCATTTTCGAGTTCCAAACGATGGTGTGCCAGTTGACGGGCATGGATGTGGCAAACGCGTCGATGTACGACGGTTCGACTTCGGTGCCTGAGGCGGCGTTGATGGCCATGCGGGTGACAGGCCGCGACAAGGTAATCGTTGCAACCAGCGTTCATCCCGAGTACCGCCGCGTGCTCGACACCAACGCACGCAATCAGGAGATGGCCGTCGAATCATTCGGCTACGACGCGGCAAGCGGGTTGGTGGACCTGGCGGACCTCGACGCGAAGCTGGACGATCAGGCCGCAGCTGTAATTATTCAATCGCCGAACTTCTTTGGTTGCGTGGAGTCAGTGAAGGCCGTTTCCGAACTGGCGCACAAGAAAGGCGCATTGCTTGTTGTGATCTTCAGTGAGGCCGTAGCGCTGGGTCTGGTGGAGCCGCCGGTCGATGCGGATATTGTGTGCGGCGAGTTGCAGAGTTTCGCTATTTCGCCGAGCTATGGTGGCCCGTTCGCCGGTGTGATGGCATGTAAAGAAAAATACATGCGCCAGATGCCAGGGCGGCTAGTCGGACAAACGACGGACTCCAACGGCAACCGTGCATTTTGCCTGACGCTGTCGACGCGTGAGCAACACATCCGGCGTGAGAAAGCCACCTCGAATATCTGTACCAATCAAGCGCTGATCGCCCTCATGGCGACGGTGTTCATGACCGTCTATGGCAAAGAGGGCCTTCGCGAGCTGGCAACCCAAAACCTTTCCAAGGCGCACTATCTGGGATCGAAGTTGAAGCGAAATTTCTCCGGTCCCTACTTCAATGAGTTCGTCGCGACTCCGCGCAACGGCTCGGCGGCGGAGGCGAACGCAGCTCTGGCGAGGCGCGGAATTCTGGGCGGCCTGGAACTGGGCGATTTCTATCCGGAACTCGCCAACAGCATGCTGCTCTGCGCCACGGAGATGAGCAAGCGTGAACATATGGACGTGGTAGCGGAGGTGCTGGGCGCATGATCCGCAAGACACGGAAACATTTGGTTCAAAACGAAGGATTGTTGTTCGAGGAGAGCTCGCCGGGTAAGAAAGCCTACCAACTGCCGCCGCTCGATGTTCCGGATGTGGATCCGGCCGAAGCGCTTGGCGGGCAGGCGCGGAGCGAGATCGAAGGCTTTCCCGAGGTCAGCGAGGTGGAAGCGATTCGCCACTTCACGCGGCTGTCGACTCATAACTACGCGATCGACCTTGGTATGTATCCACTCGGGTCGTGCACGATGAAATACAACCCGCGCGTGAACGAAGTCGTCGCGCGCACAGAGGGCCTGGCGTGGGCGCATCCCTACGCGCCGGTGAAGCACGTACAAGGCTGCCTGGAAATCATTCACAGGCTGGAGCAGAATCTGGCCGAGATCACCGGCATGGACGCGGTCACGCTGCAGCCGGCGGCGGGAGCACATGGAGAGTGGACCGGCATCATGCTGGTTCGAGCGCTGCTGGAATCGCAGGGAAATCCGCGTAAGAAGATCCTCGTGCCCGACTCGGCGCATGGCACCAATCCAGCGACAGCGGCGATGTGCGGTTACGAAGTGGCGAACATTGCCTCCAACGCCAAGGGCATGGTAGACGTCTCCGCGCTGACCGCGGCCGTAGACGGTGACACCGCGGCAATGATGGTGACCAATCCGAACACGCTTGGCGTGTTTGAAGAGCAGATCCACGAAGTCGCGCGCGTGCTGCACGAAAAAGGCGCTCTGCTCTACATGGACGGAGCGAACATGAACGCGCTGGTTGGTCTGTCGAGGCCGGGCGATTTCGGCGTCGACGTGATGCACCTCAACTTACATAAGACTTTTTCAACACCGCATGGCGGTGGCGGCCCAGGAGCGGGTCCGGTTGCCGTGAAGAAGCACTTGGCGCCGTTTCTCCCCGTACCGCGAGTGGTGCTGCGCAACGGCCGATACGAGCTCGAAGAAAATTTGCCGCAGTCGATTGGTAAGGTCCGCGCCTTCCAGGGAAATTTTGGTGTGCTGGTGCGGGCGCTGGCCTACATCATGGCGCACGGCGGGCGGGGCTTGCGGAAGGCGACGCTTGACGCGATTCTCAACGCAAACTATATCCGGAAGCATCTTGCCGGGCATTACGACATACATGCTGAGGCGCCGTCGATGCACGAGTGCGTATTCAGTGACGACAAGCAATCACCCCATGGAATCCGCACCGGAGACATCGCCAAGCGGCTGATCGATTATGGATTTCACCCCTACACCGTAAGCTTCCCGCTGATCGTACACGGGGCAATGATGATCGAGCCAACCGAGACCGAGGGCAAACAGGAACTCGACCTTTTCATCGATGCGATGAAGTCCATTGCGCAAGAGGTGCTCGACGATCCGCAATTGATCAAGACGGCGCCCCACATGACAAGGACGCCAAAGGTGGATGAAGTGACGGCGGCGCGGAAGCCGATCTTGCGCTGGAGGCCCTAAGAGCGGGTATGCGCGCGTGGCTGCTCATTGCCGCGCTGGTAGCGGTCATCCGGTTGCCATTTCTGTGGACGCCGATTCAGGGCGACGATCCCTATTACCTCTTCGGGGCGCAGCATGCGCAAATCGACGCGCGGCATCCGTCGCACGCACGCTACTTGTTCCAGGGAAAAGAGGTAGATATGCGGGGGCATCCGCATCCACCTGGCAATGCGTGGTATCTGGCGGCGCTACTGGCGTGGATGGATGACGTTCGGGAAATGCCGTTTCATGCGGCATACCTTCTGTGGACGGTATTAGCGGCGGCGGCGGCATACTCGCTTGCGCGGCGATTTTCAACGACGCCGGTCTGGGCGACGGCACTCTTTCTGGCGACCCCTGCGTTCGTAATCAACGGCAATTCGCTGGAGTCCGACTTACCCTTCGTGGCGTTATGGTTGACAGCATTTGCGCTGTTCATTCGGGCCGTCGATAGTGGCAAGACCACGTGGCTGATGGGCGCGGCTGTCGCACTGGCAGCAGCCACGATGATGGCGTATCAAGCTATCGCAGCAATTCCGATCCTCGGTTTTTGTTTGTGGCAGAGGCGGCGCGCATGGCCTGCGGCGTGGGTGGCGCTGCTTATGCCTGTGGCGGTCATCGCGGCCTACCAACTCTTCGAGCGCATGTCGAGCGGGACGCTTCCGGCGCAAGTCTTGACAGGCTATTTCATGCAGTACGGGCTGCAAAGCGCGATCAACAAGCTGCGCAACGCGACGATGCTGACAATTCACATGGGTTGGGTTGTGTTCCCTGCCCTTGTTTGGCTCGCATGGCGCAAAGGAAGCGCGGTTGGCAGCAACGCGGATCGCAGATTTTTATGGGTTTGGATCGGCGTGTTCTATGCATTCGCGATCACTGTGTTCTTCGCTGGGGCGATGCGCTACCTGCTGCCATTAGTGCTGCCTGTGGCGCTGTTGATTGTGGAGCGGCTACGGGAGAAACCTCGATGGCTGGCTGCCGGACTCACGGCGCAGTTGGGCTTGTCGCTGGCACTTTGCGTGGCGAACTATCAGCATTGGGCCGGCTATCGAGATTTCGTTGCATCGTTGCGTCCGCAACTGAAGGAGCGCCGCGTATGGGTGAACAGCGAGTTGGGGCTGCGTTACTACGCCGAAGCGGACGGCGCGTTGCCGATGGAGATGGGGCAGGCGGTACGGCCAGGAGACTTGGTAATCTCGAGCAAACTTGCATTCCCAGTTCCCTTCACCACCGGCGGCGGCGTCCTGACGCCCCTCGCCGAGCGGCGGATCGAACCTCGGTTGCCGCTGCAGTTGATCGGGCTTCACGCGCATTCGGGATATTCAAGCGCGGGCATGGGGTTCCTTCCGTTCGCCGTGACGAGCGCGCCCGTTGATATAGTGCGAGCGGATGTGGTCGTTGAGCGCAGGCCGGTTCGAATATTTCTTCCAATGAACGCACCGGATGCCGAACAGCACATCGTGAGCGGCGTATATTCACTTGAAAGCGGCGCATGGCGTTGGACGGCGGGACGCGCCGTTTTCCTGCTGAAATCTCCGCACCAGGCCTTGCCCCTTCGGGCGAGTGTGCGTGTGTTCGAGCAATCGCCCGTGCGGCGAGTCACGTTGCAAGTCGATGGCGAGACGGTTGTAGATCAGCAACTGGCAGTGGGACCTGCAGAGTTGGAATCGAGGCCAGTTCGCCCCCGAGGCGATTCCGCCACCGTCGTGCTGACCGTGGATCGCACCTTTCAAGCCGGAGGCGATCAGCGTGAATTGGGAGTGATCCTCACGGGAGTCGGCTTTCATTGATAAAATCCGGTGTGAGCTTGATGCGATTTCGCCCCTTTCTGGCAATGATGCTTGCCGCCGGCTTGGCATGGGTAGAACCGGCCGCGGCACAACGAAAAAAGAAGCCAACAAAAGAAGAGATTACCCAGACCTTGGAGGTCCCCCCCGATCCGCCCAATGCGGTGAAAGTCGATCCCACGAGGTTGGTGTTTCACGTTTCTCACCTTTCGGGCAAGGGCCTGTTGTCTCAGCAGGTGCGCGACGGCATCAAGGACCTGTGGCGGCTGAATCAGGGCGCCTCGATCGTGAAGTTGCGCGCCTGGGTTGCAGGCACGGGCGATATGCGCCGCGTATCGAGCATCGTGAGCGAGATGTTCGCCGACAAGCGCCAACAGCTGCCGGTGGTGAATGTTGTGCAGGTGGGCCTGTTGCCAATGGACGGCGCGCAGGTCCTGCTGGAGGCCACGAGTGTGGCCAAGAAGGTACAGAATCCTCATGGCCTGGCGTTTATCTCCGGGCAGGCGGGCTCGGCTCCTATCGACCCTGCGAAACCGTCGATGAAAGTCGCTCATCTGGCGAGCAAGGCCGTGGCCGACTTGAAGACAGCGCTCGCGGGTGTGCAGTTGGATGCGAAGGAAGTGTTGCGCATCAGTTGCCTATCCACCTCGTTGGAAGACTACAGCGAGGCGCGTCAATCCGTGGCAATCGCGTTTCCGCAGGCGGCGTTGTCGTTCGTGCAGTCCGTGCGGTCGCCGACGTCGCATATCGTGGAATGTGAAGCCGTCGCGCGGCTCAAATCGCCCGTGGGAGCGCCCGCGAAGTTCGTCCAGCCACCGGGCTTGACCGCGTCGCCCAACTTCACGCATGTGGTGCTGGTGGGCGCGCCTCAGGTGGTGATGACGACCACGCAGTTGGCCTTTCGCGCGCAGGATGCCGATGTGCGGTTGGCCTTCTCACGCCTGCAAGGCATCCTCGAAAGCGCGGGCAGCAGCACCAAGGATGTCTTGTTTTCGAGCGTTTATCCGCTCTCGGACGCAATGGCGGCAAAAGTCCGCGCGATCCGGTTTGAGTTTTACGACAAGAGCAAGCCTCCAGCAAGCACGCTGCTGCTGTTCGAGGGGCTGCCGTCGCTCGACGCCAGTTTCGGCGTCGACGTGGTGGCGCTGCCGAAATAGGAAAGGCAATTCCCAATGTCCAAGGTAGTGGTGAGTTTTGGCGAGATCATGCTGCGTCTGGCGCCGCCTGGAATGGAGCGTTTTTTGCAGTCGCCCCAGTTTATGGCGACATTCGGCGGAGGCGAGGCCAACGTAGCGGTAGCCGTCGCCGGCTTCGGAGGCCAGGCGCGGTAT
>DASRHX010000287.1:0-2281 GCA_035650295.1 Bryobacteraceae bacterium
ACGGCGACTATCCGATGAACGAAAAGGGCCAGAAGCTTTATCCGCGCCACCGGCTGTTTCAGGAAATCGTCGCGGTGTATGAAGCCTCCGGCCGCGCTGTACCCACGTTCTGCGACAAGCACCTTTCGACGGATTGGGATAAGGCCAAGTGGATGTACGACGCCTCGCGGCGTTTGAAATTTCCGTTCCTGGCGGGCTCCTCCGTGCCCATCGCGTGGCGTAAGCCTGAGTTGGAGATGCCCGGCGGCGCGCGCATCCGCAATGCCGTCGCCACGGCCTACGGCGGCAAAGAAGCCTACGGCTTCCACGCACTGGAATCGTTGCAGGTAATGGTGGAGCGGCGGCGCGGCGGCGAAACGGGTGTCGCCAGCGTGCAATGCTTCGATGGGCCCGCTGTTTGGAACTGGGCAGATGCCCATCCGTGGTCGCTTAAGCTGATGGACGCCGCCAACGCACGCTCGGAGAAGCGCAAACCCGGGAATGTGCGGGACAACGTGAAGTCGCCTTCGGTCTTTGCGATCCGCTATCGCGATGGCCTTGAAGCGGCCGTGTTCATGCTCAACGGGCACATTGAAGACTTCAACTTTGCCGCCGATATCGAAGGCCGGGCTGAGCCCGCTGCGACTCTCATGTGGCTCCAGCCAGGCCGCTACTACGCACACTTTTCGACGCTCACGCACTACATCGAAGAACTGGTCCTAAATCGCAAGGAGCCCTACCCGGTAGAACGAACGCTCCTCACCACGGGCATTCTCGCGGCTGCGATGGACAGTGCATATCAAAAGGGCAAGGCGCTCGACACGCCGCATCTCGACGTTCGTTATCGTGCCCCGAAAGCGTCGCTGTACAATCGCGGTGCCGTGCCGCCACTGGAGCCCGAATCATGACGCGCTTCGTTGTACACTTTGCGCTTGCCGCTCTGGCTTCGGCACAGGTTTCGCCACGTGCCGCCAAACTCCACAAGGACGCTTTCGTATTTGACGGGCACGTTCACGTGATCAGCCGCCAGCTCTATGACGGCACGGACATCGGCAAACGGCTACCCGACGGCCAGGTCGACCTGCCGCGCATGATCGATGGTGGGCTCGACGCGGCCATGTTCTCGATGTACGTCCCCGAGCAGTATTATCCAGGCCGTTACGAAACGCGCCAGGCGCTGCGGCTCACCGACCTCGCATTGCGCCAGATTGCCGCCAACTCAGCTCGCGTGGAGATCGCCTATAACGCCCGCGACATCGCGCGCATCAATCGAACGGGCAAGCTCGCCGCCGTGCTCGACCTCGAAGGCGGCTTCGATCTCGACGGGGATCTTGCGATCCTTCGCACTCTCTATCGAGCCGGGCTGCGAATGCTGCAACTTCCCGCGCACAACTGGGCCAATCAGTTCGCCGAATCCTGCTGCGCAGCGAAGTCGAAGTTCAGCGGCCTAACCGAGCATGGCCGCGCCGTGGTGCGCGAGATGAACCGCCTCGGCATGGTGATTCAGGTTTCGCACTCTTCGGATGCCACCATCGAGCAGGTTCTCGAACTCAGTACGCAGCCCATCCTGGCCTCGCATCATGGTCTACGCCGCCGCAACGATATTCCTCGCAACATGCCAGATGAGCTCATTCGCAAGCTCGCCGCCAAGGGAGGCGTCATTGGTTTCCACATCGGCAACGAGTTTCACAACCGGCCGATGTTCGAGTGGCGTTCGAAGCACGCGGGCAAGCCGTTCTGGGATACCAGCGCCATAGGCAAGCGCGAGGCCGAAATGCCCATCACCGACATCGACCGTCTGGTCGCCAAAACATTTCCCATGGTTGGAATGCCGGCGCCTGATGAGCTGCTGTTCGAGCCCGAGGATTGGATCGCCGTCATTGAGGAGGCCATCTCCATCGCCGGGGAGGACCACGTCGCCCTCGGTAGCGACTTCGACGGCGGCCCGACACCGCCGCGTGGCATGAAAGATATTGCCGACCTGCCGCGCCTCACCGAAGCAATGCTACGGCGTGGGTGGAGTGAGCAGCGAATTCGGAAGTTTCTAGGAGGGAATTTACTGCGGTTGTTTGGGGAGGTTACGGGCGGCAAGGTTGCTGGGCGATAGTCAGTGCCGGACGCGGTATCCGATGCCACGGTCTTCGGGACTCTCATCAATTCCGATCGAATCCGTTGCGATGGTATTTGCACCTGGACGGGCTGCGTCCAGGTATAAAACGAAACGGATGAAGTCGCCCTTGTTGACGGAATCTCTTGCGGCTGTGGCCTCTGATCCAGTCCCTAAGCTCTCTCCAGGCCAAAC
>DASRHX010000288.1:0-2397 GCA_035650295.1 Bryobacteraceae bacterium
CAGACCGCGATGAGAGCGTCAAAGATCATGCATCCGAACGATGACGTTGGCATGAAAGGCCAAATCGGGTTGCCCCAGAGATGGTGCACGATGTCCCAGCACGAGTGCATAAGCCATGCGACTCCGATGAAACGATACGAACGAAGACCGAGATATGCAACCGGGGCCGTAATCGCGGGATAGAGCAATTCCCAGAGACCGAACCCACCACTCAGGTACACGCCGCTTGCGCCGGCCACGAAAATCGCATTAAAGGTCCGACGGGTGGGCTCCTTAACCAGCGACATCATCAGCACGAAGATCGCGGCTGAAACTACTGGGCCGACGTAATCCATGGCGACAAGGGTCGGAGCGTTGTGCATAGGCATCTTTCCTCCTGGTCACATCCTACGAAAAATGGCAGACTACGCCAGTGGCTAAGAAGACAATGTTCGCAGGATTTAGGCCAATGCAAAAACGTCTCGGGAAGAGGCGCCATTTGGTCGCCGTGGTCGCATTCGACGGCGTCGTGCTCGGTGACTTGTCAACGCCATGCGAGATATTCGGACTGGTTCGCGGACGCGATGGACGTCCGTTGTATGATGTTCGAATCTGCAGCGTCACGAGGGAAGTGAAATCGGAGCATGTAACCCTGCGTGTTCCATGGCGACTCTCGTCTTTGACCAGGGCTGACACCGTGATCGTACCGGGCATTGCCGACCTCGACCAACGATTCCCGAAAGCCCTTCTGCGCGCGATTCGCCGGGCAGTCGATCGCCGCGTCCGGGTGGCCTCTATCTGCAGTGGCGCGTTCGTCCTGGCCGCAACTGGGGCGCTTGATGGCCTGCGGGCAACGACGCACTGGCGCGCCGCCTCGGAACTGGCGCATCGTTACCCTGCGATCGATGTCGATGCTGACGTGCTCTATGTGGATAACGGAACGGTACTGACCTCAGCGGGTGCGGCCGCAGGCTTCGATCTTTGTCTTCACCTCGTGCGACGCGACCTCGGCGCCGAGGTGGCATCTGAAGTTGCGCGAGCCGCCGTGATGCCTCTGGAGCGCGCCGGCGGGCAGGCGCAGTTTATTGTTCATGAACCACCCGTCGACGACCACACGTCAATTGGCCAACTCCTCACGTGGATCGAGGAGAATCCCTCCGCAGATCTCTCGCTTCCTGTCATCGCACGGCGGGCGGCCATGAGCATCAGGACGCTGAGCCGGCACTTTCGCGCGCAAGTTGGCACGACGCCAGCCAACTGGATCGCGCGTGCGCGTGTGCGCCGTGCGCAAACCCTGTTGGAAACGACACAGTTGGCAGTCGAGCGAGTGGCGGCAGAATCTGGGTTTGGATCAGCGGCCGTAATGCGCCAGCGCTTCGGCGAAATTGTCGGAACGACTCCACTTGCCTACCGACGCGCATTCTCGCGCCGGGAAGGACAGCTCCCCTCGAGGCCGATTCGTCAGAAGGCTTCTCGTTCGGTGCGTTCCTCGACCGCCTCGATGCCCACGCGCATGTAGCTTCTTGAAAGTATTGGGTGCCTGCGCCATTGTTTAGAAATGGAAGGTCACCCTTTGGCAGACATTCTAACTTTGGCGAGCGCCCGAGAAGCCGGCCGAGCGAGGTTATAGCATGAAGTACCAAGCGTTCGTCGCAGCGAGAAAGTGATTGCGATATGAGTGAAGCCGAATTTGCTGGAAAACGCGTCTTCATCACGGGCGGAAGCAGGGGAGTGGGCGAGGCGATCGTCCGTCGTTTCGCAATCGGCGGAGCGACGGTCGGTACGACGGCGCGCTCGCCCTTGCCCGAGGGCAGTGCAGCGAAATTGTTTGTCCAGGCCGATATCAGTACACGAGACGGTGTGGATAAGGTCGTCCGAGAAGTGCTGAATCGGTTCGGCGGCGGTCTGGACATTTTAATCCACAACGCCGGCGGTTCCGGGGCGGCAGGAGGAGGAGCGTTGGTATTGTCCGATGCCGATTGGCAAGAAGCATTCGACATGAACCTATTTGCCGCGGTCCGACTGGATCGCGGCTTCCTTCCATTGATGTTGCAGCAAGGTTCCGGCGTGATCATTCACATCTCTTCAATCCAGCGCACACTTCCGTTATTTGATTCCACACTCGCCTACGCGGCGGCAAAAGCCGCTCTGACAAACTACAGTAAAGGCCTGTCCAAGGAAGTTGCGGCCAAGGGGATCCGTGTAAACAGCGTCGCGCCTGGATATACAGAAACTGAAGCCGCAGCAGGCATGGTGAACGAAATCGCCCGGCGTTCGGGCATCAGCAGGGATGCCGCCAGGCAGCGGATCATGGACTCTCTGGGGGGCATTCCGTTAGGCAGACCAAACCGTCCGGAGGAAGTTGCCGAATTGGTCGCATTCCTCGCTTCGGAGCGAGCGTCGTCCATCACTGGAAGC
>DASRHX010000289.1:0-2184 GCA_035650295.1 Bryobacteraceae bacterium
TCATGATCGCGCCGACCACACCTGCTGACGTTCCAAGAATCTGGGTGAAGTTGCGCGTCGCCAGAGGAATCGAAGTGATCGTGCGCCCTTCCACGACGTGACCGAGCGTTGCCTGTTCGCTTTGGAGCAGCGGGGTCTGCGCCGTCACGGTGACTGTTTCCGATACCGCGCCGACTTCCATGTTGAAATCCAGCCGAAGACGCTCGGCTGTATTGACGGTGATGTTTTCGCGCACCAACCGTTGAAATCCCTGCTTTTCTATGGTGACGCGATACTTGCCCGGCCTTAACAGCGGAAATGAATAGACACCCTCGGCATCCGTTGTAGCCCGAATCTCCAAACCGGTGTCAACGTTTGCCGCGACCAGATTTGTGCCCGGAAGAATGGCGCCGGAGTTGTCATGAACGACACCAGTGATGGAACCTGTGATCTCCTGCGCAACGCAGATGGTTGCTAGGGATACGATCGACAGGCAAAGGACCCGGGCCCAAACGGAAATTCTGTGCATGCTTGCCTCCCAGTTGTGGAATCACTAACCCAACTCTCAAAAGCTTGGGAAAGCATACAGCGTGCGCGCGCGGGAGGCAAGCGACTTAAGTAAAAAGTTAGCGGTAAAGGCTTACATGTGTTCGTGTCTTGTCAAAACATGAATTTCAGTCCGAATTGCATGATGCGCATCGGATTGCGTAGGCCCCGGGACTCGCCCATGCGGGACCCGTCCGGGGTTAGTTGATTGACGTTGGAGAAACCGATTCCACCAGGGTCGGAAAAGAACGGCGTGTTCGTCGCGTTCAGCGCTTCGGCCCGAAACTGGATATTGAACCGCTCCTTGAACGCAAAGTTCTTGAAGATGGAAAAATCCAGATTCTTCTGGCCGGGGCCGCTCATGACGTTGTAGCCAAACGTGCCGAACCGGCAGAGATCCTGTCGGCTGGGGATATTGCAAGTCACGCGCGAAAACGCCTGCGGGTTGAACCATTGGGCGCGAGTGGGGTCGTCCTTGTAGGGATCGCCAGCCTGGTCCGGACGAACTGTACCACCTGTGTTGATGTCCCCGCCCTGATTGACGTTGAAGGGGAATCCGCTTCGGATGGCCAGGATTCCGTTTGTCTGCCAGCCGCCGATGATGTAACCGAGCGGGCCCTTGAGATTGGCACCGGGAAGTTCCCAAACAAAATTTGCGACCAAGACGTGCGTTTGATCGAAGCGGAAACGGCCGCGGCTTCCAATCCGATTCAAAGGATCCTGGTAGGAGACGCCTTCCTGTCCTCCATTCTCCCCATCGCCGTGCGACTTTGAAAACGTGTACGCGAGGCCGCCGGCAAGCCCACGGGAAAAACGCCGGTCCAACTTGACCTGCAACCCGTGGTGGAATGCTTCGCCGTACGAGTCGATGTATCGAATCGTGCTCAGGGTCTGAACGCCGAGCTGCGGCACGGCAGGATCGTAGAACTGCTGATACGGCCGGCGGATTTGGACGTTCGTGTCAGGCGAGGGCGATGGCTGATTGTAGTTGCCAACGGAGTTTCCGATATGGCTTCCTTTCGATCCGACGTATCCGACCGTGACTGCGGTGTTGTACGGTAGCTCCCTCTGAATATCAAAGCTCCACTTCCACACGTCGTTGTGCTTGTAGTCCGGCGGAACGTAGTTCAGCGCGACTGGGCGAGGGGCGGCGGCAACGCCGGCTGCCTGAAGGAATGGATCGTTCAAAGTGAGAATTGGCTGGCCGGGCCGGAAGATGCGCGTCTGGAGATTGACCATTTGGCCCGTACCGCCGGTCACCGGGATGGTCTGTGCGACGTCGGTGACGGAGTTGAAGATTAACGACCCCGACTTCGGCGGCATCAGGTTGAAAATCGTCCACGTGTTGAGGTGGTTGATATTGTCGAATAGGCCGGCGCCCATGCGGAATACCCACTTGTCCGTCGGACGGAAAGTGATGCCAAGACGCGGCATGAAGAAGTGCTTCTTCTTGAAGAGGCCGATGGCTCCGGCGTCACCCAAACTCGCCGGGGCGATGGCGGGAATTCGCGCTCCGCCAGGAATCTGATAGCCCGCGCCGCGGCCTGCCACGCCGAGACCGTCACCGGGGAAATCGAGCGTCCTCCACAAGCCCTTCGAGTCGTAAGGAGCGCCGATGTAGTCCCAGCGGAGACCGCCGCTTACCGTTACCCGAGAGCT
>DASRHX010000290.1:0-3003 GCA_035650295.1 Bryobacteraceae bacterium
TGCGTCCACGCCATCGGCGACCGCGCCAACCGCGAAACGCTCAACGTATTTGAAACCGCCTTCAAGGACAACCCGAAAGTTCAGGACGCGCGCTGGCGCATCGAACATGCGCAGCACATCTCCTCCGCCGACATCCCGCGCTTCTCTTCGCTCGGCGTCATCGCATCCATGCAGGGCATCCACTGCACCTCCGACGCCCCCTATGTCCTCGCGCGCCTCGGCCACAAGCGCGCCGAAGAGGGTGCCTACGCCTGGCGCAAGCTGATCGATTCCGGGGCCCTCGTCATTAACGGCACCGACGCGCCCGTCGAAGAGATCGACCCAATCGCCAGTTTCTATGCATCCGTCACGCGCAAGCTCAAGGACGGCTCCACCTTCTATCCCGCCCAACGCATGACTCGCATTGAAGCTCTGCGCTCCTACACCATCAATGCCGCCCGCGCCGCTTTCGAGGACAAGGAAAAAGGTTCGCTCCGGCCCGGCAAGCTCGCAGACGTCACAATCCTTTCGCAAGACATCCTCACCATCCCTGACGGCAAGATCCCCTCAACCGAGGTTCTCTACACCATCGTCGGCGGCAAGGTCATGTACGAACGCACGCGCCCGGCGTCAACCACGCGCCCGTAGCCCCGCGATCACGCTCTCCACAAATTCGCGCGAGCGCCGCGCCAAATCGTCTACTTCCTCCACCCGCTGCGGCCTCGGCTTCAGAGGCTCGAAGATGTTCTCAAACACCATCGGCATTGTCCGGCCCGTGCGTATTACCGTCGCCAGCAGCCGGTAGTGATCGATCTCGCCAAACCCGGGCCCGCAATCCTCGTCCTTCGGCCAGTTGCGATGGTCCTTCATCGCAAACGCACGGATGTCCTGCCAGCACGTCTTGATGTCCGCGATAGGATCGTGACTCTCGTAGTCGAGCACGTTGCCCGCGTCGTAGCACATGCGCACACCTTCATCACCCACCTCGCGGATGATGCGGCTGCAATCGGCGCCCGTCGCCGTGTTCCCGCCGTGCTGTTTGATCAGGACGAGCACGCCCGCCGCCCGCGCTTTGGGGCCGATCTGTTTCAAACAGGAAATGGCTCTTTCGTATTCCCCAGGCGACGTCTTGCCAAATGTCAGTAGATACGGAATCCCCGCCTCGGCCGCCTGTTCGATGCGCCGCAAGTGTCCGTCCACGGCATCGGCTGCCTCCAGCATGACGTTCGAGAACATCATCACCGGCGTCAGTCCCGCGTCCTTGGACTGCTTGGTCAACTCTCGCGCGGCGCCCGCGCCCGCCTTCACGTCCAGCAGCATCGTCCGCTTCCCCGCCGCGTCCGGATGCGTCAGTCCCCACGCCACGTGCTGGAATCCGGCGGTGCGAATGCCCTCCAGCGCCCGCGCAAACGGAAACGGCGCGTAGGGCAGCGTCATGCATGCCATCTGGAAAACAGTCCAGTTCTCCTGGGCCTGCATCAGCGGCGCTGCGCCGAGCGCGCCGGCGAACATCCGTCTCGTCATTTGGCAATTCTAGCCATTGCGAGTCCGGCCAGGGCGAAGCCTACCGTGATCTCTCCAATCCCTCCGATCGTCCACGCCAAAGGAAAGTGCCACCACACCAACTCGGGACCGTAACAAGCGAGGGCCGCAGCCAGTCCAAAAATACAGACGAAGTACCATCTCGCCGCAAACGTCAGAAACGCACTCCGCAGCAGCAGCCACATCACCAGCATGCAGCCCAGGAACTGCAGGCCCAAGTGAGTCAACATCGGCGCGGCCATGTCGATCCCCGCATGATGCTTCACAACCAGGAAAGCGAAGATGCCCTCTTGCATCTTCTTCATCGCCGCTTCCTCGGCCTTTGTGGCGTCCTCTCCCGGCCCTGGCATCGACCAGGGTAAATAGTAGACGCCGTCTGTCGGCGCACTCTTCGCGATGGCCTCCGTCACAACCTCCTCTTGCTGCAGTCGCGTGAACTCGGGCATGCGCCAATTCGTCACCACCCACGTCACGAAACCCCACATGAAAATGATCAGACTTCCGGCCAGTCCACCCAACACGATTTTCTTGGTCATGGCGGCATACTTTACCATCTAGCCCGGCGCTGTACAATGCCCCTCCCGGTAAGATTTCGCTTGACTTGCGGCTGGGCCGGTCGCGGGGACCGCCGCCCCCGAACATGGTGCGCATCAGTTCGAACGAGAACCCACTCGCTCACAAGAAACCCGACGCGGTAGTCGTCGTCGACGAAGCCGACATCCATTTCTCCGACAACGCGCCCAGCCACGAATCCCCAATTCGGCAAGATCAACTCGCAGGCCAACTTCTCGCGTCTGATTCAACTTGGTGTTCGCTTCATCCTCTAGAAGTTATCGCTACCAACGCTGCGGGCGTCCCTTCGCAAGGGGGACGCCCACTTTTTGCGCGCCGATCCAAGATGGTGCTACTTTTCACATGAGGTACTTCCATGCGAGTTGTGATCTCATTCCTGCTGGCCACCGCCTGTTCGCATGCGGCGAGCGGCGGCGCACAACTTTTCGAAGCAATTCGCACTAACGATGAAAAGGCGGTCGCCGCACTGTTGGATTCAGCGGACGCAGCAAACCTTCGTACGCCGCAAGGCGCGACACCTCTGATGCTAGCGGCGCTCCACGCCAGTCCCGCCATGATGAAGCGGCTCCTCGACCGCGGCGCTGATGTAAACGTGCGCAACCCGTTCGGCGCCACCGCGCTCATGTGGGCCGCGGGAGATCCAGCCAAGGTCAAACTGCTGCTCGAACGCGGCGCCGATGTGAACGCAAAATCGAACAGCGGACGCACGGCTCTGATGATTGCCTCAGCTACGGCGGGCAACGCCGAAAGCCTGCGGCTCCTTCTGGCCAAGGGCGCGGACCCGAAAATAGTCGACGCCAACGGCGACGGTCCGCTGGGTAACGCCGCAAGCGCGGCCGACCCGAAAATGATTCAGGTGCTCCTCGCGGCCGGCGCTAGCGTCAACGAACGCGGAAATCGCGGTCCGGC
>DASRHX010000291.1:0-2486 GCA_035650295.1 Bryobacteraceae bacterium
TTGAGATCCATCGAGTGGTAAATGTGGTACCGGCGGGCGGGGTCAGGAGGCGCGAGGTTCTCAAAGATATCGTAATCGACTTCGATGCCGTGGGCCTCTTGACCCGTCCCTTTCTGAAACTCAGCGAGAGTCGCAAAGCTCCGCCAGTCGGAATCTTTCGGCTCATACGCTGTCTTGCCCGGCGCGGGCGCGAGCCACATGTACTGCTCGCGGGCGCTGCGGTTGGGACGGAAGCCATTATAGTCGCTGCTGTAGGCGCCCGTGACATTGGCCCAAGTCATGACGCTGCGGTTCGGCGTATCGCGGCCGAGAAACAGGTTGTTGCGAAAATGTCCGTTCGAGTAGGGACTTCGCGCCGTCTGCTCACCGATCATTGTGTTGTGGTAGGCGAGGATGCCGGCAGGCACGGCACTCAATTTGAAGGGCGAGCCGCCGGGAACATGATAAAGCAGGTTGCGGTAAAAATAGACCGGTCCCCCGAACATGGGCTGGGCGCTGTAGCCGTTATGAGCGGCGTTCACACCGCGATTTTGAAAGATGCGGATGTTGTGCGCGCCCCCGTCGGATTCGATGAAGTCGTCGTTCGAAAGGTGAATGTCGTTGTTGTAAATGTCGATGGACGAGGCGCGGCGCTCGGGATCGGCGTCGGGCGGCCCGTACGTGGAAATGCAGATGCCATCGTGAAAGTAGGCGACCGCGTTGTGGGCGATCACGTGTCCGGGTCCGTAGACCTTGATGGCAAAAAAGCTGCGCAGTTGATGCGAAGGGTAGATCCCCGCGGCCCGCGAGCCGGCCTGATTCCAACCGATGAGACGCATCTGATCTTCGCGTCCCAGGAAGAGATTGTCGGAGAGGAAGAAGTCGCGGGAATCGGCGCTTTCGGTCCACACCCCGGCGCCGACGTCCTCGAAACGGCAGTTGCGGACGGTGAGGGCAACCGCGCCCATCACTTCCTTCTCACCCGCGAATAGGGCAATCTCGGTGTTGCGAAAGGTCAGGCCTTCGAAGATGTGGTGGTGCGTAGCCATGACGTCGAAGAGCTTGTGGTTGCCGGCGCCGTCAAAGATGGCTTCGCCATCGCCGGCGCCTTTAATCGTAATCGGCTTCTCGGCCGTGCCCTTCAAGGATAGCGACATGGAACCGGTAAACGGCGCGCTAAGGGGGTCGACATAGTTCAGACGTTCCGGACGGTAAAGGCCGGCATGTACGAGAATGGTGTCGCCCGGCTGCGCTTTGGTCATGCGAACCGCGGTCCAGTCGCCGCGGCCTTCGCCGTAGTAGGCGGCCTTGAGGCCAATAAAACCGGGCTCCTGGCGGGGGCCTTCATGGTCGGGCGGATAGACATGGAGGACGCGTCCGCCAGCGTAGGATTTCGGTTCGGCCCTGGTGGCCACCGTGACACGTTGTTGCGCCTGGCCCGTGACGCCGTCATTACAAGGCCTGCAACCCAAAGCGCGTCAACGTTCAACCAAGCTCTCCGCAGAATCTCAATTCCGACCCATTCGTAGACGACGCCCGCAATCGCGGCCGTGACGGCGAGCATGGCCGCCGTGTGGATGGCGACGCCCACGAGGGCGAGGGTGGCGGGCCCGCCGTCGGAGCCGGCAGCGGGAGTGCAGAAGGGCATCAGGACCGGCCAGAGCATGAGCCCGGCTCCGTGCGCGGTGGCCATCAAGAAGGACCAGACGCCGAGACCCAGTAGCCCGGTCTGCATGCCGAAGCGCACGCGGTGGCGATGGCCGAAGCGCCAGTGGTAGGCGGCCCAACTGATGAGCAGCAGCCCGGAGCCGATCCGTACCAGATTGCCGGGCAGCATGGTGCCGGCAGCGATCAGCAGGCCTGCCGTGACGGCGACCGACAAGGCGTGCCCGGCCGCGATCGGCAGGAGCGAGACGTAGACCAGTGACCGGCTATGGCGATGCAGGCCGAGCGCCACGGCAAACAGCCATCCCATGGCCGGATTGAGGCCATGAAAGGCGCCAAGGGCTGCCAGCGCCAGCGGCGCCCATACGTCGGTCATGCGCGTTCGGCCGCGCAGCCTAGCGGACCGGGGCCTAGGCCCCGACCCGCAGGCGCGGGCTCACCTCAGGGATAGCAATAGGAGTCTGACGAGCAATCGCCTCCCTCCAGCCGCACCTGGTGCGGGCGGTGCGGCGTCGGCCATGTCACGAAGAACTTCTTGTCGAAGTCGATGCCGCCCGAAGGCTTGGCGTCGAGCTTCACCATCCAACCCTCGATGCCGTCGGGATAGAACTGCGGGTCGATGGCGCTTTCATTCGCCACTCCCCTTCATCAGCTTGGCCAGACGCCTGCGGACACTTTCGTTGATTTGTATTCCTCCAAGTGAAGCGCTCCCGCTTTTTTTGCGCTCTCCGGCGTTAAGCAGCTAAACTAGGAAATCTTCTTTCTTCGTTTTCCCGCCCTTGGTCGCGGCAGCCATCCAGCGCGGCATGCGGCCGCGGCCGGTCCAGATGTTCTCACGGTTC
>DASRHX010000292.1:0-7588 GCA_035650295.1 Bryobacteraceae bacterium
CTGATTTTCTGCGATCTCGTCACTTATGCAACGTCAGCTACCTTTGGGGTGATCATTCGCGACCTCGACGTTCCCATCGTATTAGTGGCGCTGCAGCCCATGAAAGCGATGGACTATGAGAACGCTACAACCTACATGCAGCTCTGTAATGACGATTTCTGTTCGATTCCGGAGTTCACCGGCGTGGCGATTCGCATGGGCAAAAAGCCTCCACCGGTGATCCTTGGCGTGCTCGACGATGACCCGGAAGCGGACGCCGAAATCGCCGGCTGGTGCCGCATTGCGCGTGTCCTGCACGACCTCAAAAATGCGCGTATCGGCCATTTCGGACATGTGCTGGAACACATGCTCGATATGCAAACGGATCACACGGCTCTCACCGCGGCATTTGGCTGCCATATCGTGCAAACGGAAGCAGATGATCTGCTGCGCCATTTTCGTAGTGTTTCCGATGCCGACGCCAAGGTGAAGAGGAAACAGATTCTCGATGTCTTCGACACGCCCGTGCCGCGTTCCGATCCGCTGACGAAGCAGGTGACTCCGGAAGATTTAGATATGGCAGCGCGAGTAGCCTCCGCGCTTGAACGCTTCGTTGACGAGCACGAACTCGACGGACTCGCCTACTACTACGAGGGTGAGCCCGGCAGCCAGATGCGCCAATTGATGTCGAACCTCATCGTGGGCAACTCGCTGCTGACGGCCGCCGGCTTTCCCATGTGCGGCGAGTCCGATTTGAAGACGTGCATTGCGATGCTGATTCAGGACCGGCTCGACATTGGGGGAAGTCTCGCTGAGTTTCATCCGATCGATTTCAAAGAAGGGTTTGTGCTCGTGGGTCATGACGGCCCGCATCATCTCAACATTGCCGAAGGCAAGCCGGTGCTGCGCAGCCTGACCAAATACCACGGCAAGCCCGGATCTGGCGCGAGCGTCGAATTCAAGATCAAGGAAGGCCCGATCACCATTTTGGGCATTGGGATCACCTATGGTGGCAAGTTCAAGTTCATCATCGCCGAAGGACAGAGTGTCAGCGGTGCGATTCCCGCAACGGGAAACACAAATACGCGCGGCTTCTTCCAACCCGACGTTCGCACCTTTTTGAAGAAGTGGGCGGCAGAAGGCCCCACGCACCATTTCGCAATGGGCGTGGGCCATCAGGCGACCCAAATTGAAAGCATTGGGCAACTGCTTGGTCTGGAAACGGCGGTCGTGGCGCGGGAGTCGTACTGACATGCGCGGTGTGTGGCGAATGCGTTGGATCATTGCCGGCCTTCTCTTCTGTGCGTCTGCGTTGAGCTTCTTCGATCGCCAGGTGCTATCAATTTTGGCTCCCCGCATCCTCGCCGACCTGAAGATGTCAAACGTCGACTACTCGAACGCGGTAGCAGCATTCACGCTCGCCTATAGTGTCATGTTCACAGTAGGTGGACGAATGATTGACTACGTCGGCACTCGATTCGGACTCGGTCTGTTGGTCCTATTCTGGACAATTTCCAGCTTCCTGCATTCCGTCACAACTAACAGCGGCCAATTGACTGCGTTTCGGTTCCTGCTCGGTGTTGGAGAGGGCGGGTGCTTTCCCGGCGCCGCTAAGGGCGTCCTCGAGTGGTTCCCGGAACGCGAACGGGCTTTTGCCATGGGCGTGGCAACAACGGGTGGTTCGGCCATGGGCGCAGTTCTGGCTCCTCCGGTCATTGTCTGGCTCGCATCTCAATTTGGATGGCGCGGGGCATTCCTGGGTACCGGCATTGTCGGTGCGATCTGGTTAATCGCCTGGTTTGCTCTCTATCATTCGCCAGCTCAGTCGCGCCTCGCCTCGAGCGCGGAGAGAAGCGAGATTTTCGGAGGTCGACCAGGCTTGGACACCGCTTCGGAACGGCCTTGGCCGCTGGCCCGACTTCTGTCAAGAGTTGACGTGTGGGGTTTTACCGCGACGCGGTTTTTGCTCGATCCGGTCTTTTACTTCTATATGTTTTGGATTCCGCAATACCTTCACAGCGAGCGAGGGGCGTCGCTCGACGAGATCGGGCGGCTGGCCTGGATTCCCTTTTTCACGCTCGGCGTCTCTTCGCTGCTCGGGGGTGCGATTTCCGATGCATTTGTACGGCGAGGCTGGCCGATAACGCGCGCTCGAAAGGCGATCATGGCGGCAGCGGCCCTGCTCACGCCTGTATCGATTCTTGCCATGTACACTCCAAACTCACTATGGGCCGTGATCCTGCTCGGCGTGCTGATGTTCGCTCATGGATTTTGGATGACGAATTTCATGACTTTGATTGGCGACCGTTTCCCCGCATCGAGCGTGGGCACAGTCGTCGGATTGACGGGTACTGCGGGCGGGCTCGGCGGCTTCCTGTCGAGTCTGATCGTCGGGCGCCTGGTCGAAGCTTATTCCTTCGCTCCCGCCTTCGTTGTTTGTGGGCTTCTGTATCCGATAGGCTTAGTGATTATTCTGCTTACCGTAACTGAAGGGAAGTCCGTTCCGGAGTGTGTCGAGGTTTAATATGAACAGCTTCTGGAAAAAGTCCTTGGACCGGCTGTTCCTGGCGCTGCTGGGAGCCTTACAGGCCTGGAGTGCCTCTCCTTCGTCGAAGCCATTCACGCCGCAGGATCGCAGTTACTGGGCATTCCAAGCCGTCCGCCGTCCGCCGCTGCCCGAAGTGCGGAACCGCGGCTGGGTTCGCAACCCAATCGATGCGTTCATCTTGCGGCGCCTGGAAGCCGAAGGTATTGTTCCGGGTCCGCAGGCCGACAAGATCACGCTTTTACGGCGCGTGAGTTTCGATTTGACAGGACTTCCTCCGGCTCCCGAAGAGGTCCAGGCATTCCTTTCCGACACAACCCCTACAGCCTATGAACGTGTGGTCGATCGGTTGCTTTCTTCCCCTCATTATGGCGAACGCTGGGGCCGTCACTGGCTGGATGTTGCGCGCTACGCCGAAAGCGATGGATTTCGCGCCGATGAGCCCCGGCCCAACGTTTGGCGCTATCGCGACTATGTTGTCCAGTCTTTCAATGAGGACAAGGGATACGATCGCTTCATGCGCGAGCAAATCGCGGGGGATGAGTTGTGGCCCAACGATCCCCAGGCCCGCACTGCTACAGCCTTCAGCCGCCATTATCCGGAGGAATGGAACGCTCGCGATTTGGAACAGCGCCGCCAGGAAGCTTTGCAGGACATCACCGATGCCGTTGGCTCGGCGTTTCTCGGCCTCACCGTGGGATGCGCCAAGTGCCACGACCACAAGTTCGATCCCATCCTGCACAAGGATTATTACCGTCTTCAGGCATTCTTCGCCCACACAACCAACGACGATCGAATTCCCATCTGGACGGAGAGCCGCATTGCGGAGGAAAGGCAGAAGTCGCAGGAGTGGGAGGCCGCCACGCGCGAGATCCGCAAGGAGATTGACGCGCTGATGGACGAGGGCCGCCAGGAGGTGATCCGCGGTGAATTCTTTAAGTTCCCGGATGGCGTCAAGGCAGCAGTAGCCAAGCTGGCCAGCGAGCGAACACCTTTTGAACAGCAGCTGGCGCACCGCGCCGAGATCATCTCCAAGCCGAGCGACTTCCTCGCGCTGCTTCGATTGAAGCCAGACAAAAAGAAGCGCCTCGAAGCGCTGCAGAAGCAACTTGCCAGCTTCGACAACCTCTACCACACCGAAACACCCATCAGTGTGGGCATGCGTGACCTGGGTCCCGTAGCTCCGCCGACGCATGTGCTCGCGGTGGGTAATTATGCGCGGCCGCTTGAAGAGGTCGAGCCCGGATTTCTCAGCATTCTGGATCCGGCTGCAGCCAAAATCGTCCCGCCCGCTGACTCAGCTTCAACGGGCCGTCGAACGGCGCTCGCCAACTGGCTAGCCGATCCGGCGAATCCACTCACCCCGCGCGTGATGGTGAATCGCATCTGGCACTATCACTTTGGCACTGGAATTGTCGCAACGCCGGGAGACTTTGGCAGAATGGGCCAGCGCCGCACCCATCCCGAATTGCTCGACTGGCTCGCCGCCGAGTTCGTGCAAAACGGCTGGAGCGTGAAGAGAATGCACCGGCTGATCGTGACGTCCAGCACGTATCGTCAGAGCTCGCTGAGCAGGGATGACGCGTTCACCGCGGATCCGGCAAACCGCCTGTTTTGGCGATTCCCACCGCAGCGCTTGGAAGCAGAGGCCATTCGCGATAGCGCACTCGCCGTCTCTGGATTGCTCAACGCGGCCATTGGCGGACCGAGCGTCTATCCCGCACTACCGCCCGGCATGCCGCCGCCTGCCGGTGGATGGAAGGTTTCGACGAATGCCGCCGACCATCACCGGCGCAGCCTATACGTTTCGGTGCGACGCACCGCGTCATATCCCCTGATGAACGCGTTCGACGTGCCGGACAGTCATGAAAGCTGCGCACGACGCGCGCATACGACCACCGCGCCTCAGGCTTTAACGTTGCTGAACAGCGATCAATCACTCGAATGGGCGCAGGCTTTTGCAGGCCGCGTCATCCGGCGCGCAGGAGAAGATCGCGGAGCCCAAATCCACGAAGCCTTTCGACTCGCTTTTTCGCGACCGCCCGACGCTACCGAGAAGGACGACACTCTTACTTTCCTGAACAATCAGGAACGACTCATTATCGAGCGTCTTACGCGCGGCGAGCCTGTCGCCCATCCGACGCCGGACGCCGGCAAGCTCAATGCGCCGGCCGCCGCGGCCCTCGTCGATCTGTGTCTCGCACTTCTGAACTCCAACGAATTCGTCTACCGCTACTAATGCCATGAAATACCCACTCTCAGCACGGCGCGAGTTTCTGTTGCGAGGAGGCAGCGGCCTTGGTGGGCTGGCGCTACTGAACTTGCTCGATGCCTCTCGGTCTCCGCTCATCGCAGCCCGTGAACCGAAGGATCCGTTGGCTCCCAAGCAACCGCACCACAAGCCGAAGGCCAAATCGATCATTTGGCTATTCATGGAAGGCGGCCCTAGTCATATCGACCTTTTCGACCCAAAGCCCGAATTGGAAAAACTTGCGGGCAAGCCGATGCCCGAATCGTTCGGAAAACCGCTCACGTCAATGGGCACTGTGGGCAACACAATCATGCCGTCGAAGCGGAAGTGGGCGCGACACGGCCAAAGCGGCACGTGGGTCTCCGATTGGTATCCGCACATTGCGAAGCATGTAGACGATCTCGCGGTCATCCGCTCTTGTTGGGCAGATGGGTTGAACCACGTCGGCTCGGTTTGTCAGATGAACACCGGCTCGATCATTGCCGGGCGTCCTTCCTTGGGCTCCTGGCTCACCTACGGATTGGGCACGGCCAATCAAAATTTGCCGGTCTTTGTCATCCTCACGGACAACAAAAGCGTTGTAGGCGGTACGCAGAACTGGAACTCTGGTTTTCTTCCGGCAACGTATCAGGGCACGCTTCTGCAGCGTGAGGGTCCACCCATTCTGAATCTCACGCGGCCTGAGCGGATCGGCGCGGCCCAACAACGCGGACTCTTGGATCTACTCTCCGACCTCAATCGCCATAAGGCCAAACAGCGCCCAGGCGAAACTGAACTCGACGCTCGCATCCAGTCCTACGAACTCGCCTACCGGATGCAATCGTCGGCGCCCGAAGCCGTGGACCTGTCGCAAGAAACAGAAGCAACGAAGAGCCTGTATGGCCTGGACGATCCAACAACAGAACCGTTTGGCAAAAATTGCCTGCTCGCACGCCGCCTGGTCGAACGCGGCGTTCGCTTCATCGAGCTTTATTGTGGAAGCGGCAGTGGCTGGGACGCTCACCAGGACATTGAGGGCAACCATGGTAAATGGTGCCGTGCATCCGACAAGCCCATCGCGGGATTGCTGGCCGACCTGAAGTCACGCGGCTTGCTCGGCGAAACACTGGTCGTGTGGGGCGGCGAGTTTGGCCGCACACCCTTCAACGAAAGCGGTAACGGACGCGACCATAATCCGTGGGGTTTCTCCATGTGGATGGCAGGCGCCGGAATCAAGGGCGGACAAACCATCGGCAGCACGGATGAAATTGGGTTGCGCGCCGTGGAAAACGCCTATCATGTGCACGACCTTCATGCGACAATCTTGCATTTACTCGGCCTGGACCATTTGAAGCTCACCTTCCTACACAATGGCCGCGCGGAACGGGCGACGATTAATGGTGGGAACCTCATCACCGGCGTACTCTGATTCAGTCTTCTGAGATATAACAAGTCATGACTGAAAAGAAAGACGTGACGGTGACGGGCGTAGTCTGGAAGGTCATCATGGTGCTTGTCGCCGTCTGGCTGATTATCTGGATGCTACGGATGTCCGGCATCAACCTCCTTTAGTTCTGCAGTTAACCTCATGACTCTGGTGAATATGGCAATCGTAAGACTTCCTTTGCTGTTCGCGATCGCAGCAGTCTTTACCTGGGCTCAATCGCCCGACGGCCGCGCATCGTTTCTGAGCCGGTGCTCGGGCTGTCACGGTGCCGACGGCAATGGCGGCGAGCACGCGCCCTCCATCCGACCTAGCTTGGCGTCAAAGAACGATGACGACCTGAAACAAATAATTCGCGACGGTGTTCCGCGCAAAGGAATGCCTTCGTTCCAGCAATTGCCGCAAGACGAATTGGTCGCGCTAGTCGCCCACATGCGATCACTGCCTCGCGGGCGGCGCGGATTTGCTCCAGTCCGGATGCGCGTGAAACTCGTCGATGGGGGCGAGTTGGAGGGACTGGCGTCCGCCACTACCGCGCGCGAGTTACAGCTCCGTACTGACGATGGAAGGATTCGTCTGTTGCGCAAGTCGGGCGAGCAGTATCGCCTCGTTACCAGCCAGGCGGATTGGCCAAGCATGCACGGCCAGTTCAGCGGAAACCGTTACTCGGCCATGACTCAGATCAACCGCGAGAACATTTCGCGGCTGGCCGTGAAGTGGGTCTATGCCGTGCCCAACGCCGGACGGCTGCAAGGCACGCCACAGGTTCACGACGGTGTGATGTATGTCACGAATACAAACACCGTGATCGCGCTCGATGCCGGATCAGGCGCCCGGCTGTGGGAATTCACGCGGCCGCCGACGCAAGGGTTGATCGGAAATGCACGTTCGCCCGGCAATAACCGCAGCGTCTCCGTGGCCGGCGATAAGGTCTTCATGCAAACCGACCATGCGCACCTATTGGCGCTCGACCGCCATACCGGCCGGCTGCTTTGGGACACCGAGATGGCGGACTACAAGTTGAACTACAACGCCACTGGTTCCGTATTGGCGGTGGAGAACCTCGTCGTAGCCGGAACGGCCGGCGGCGAAGAGGGAGTGCGTGGATTCCTGGCCGCCTACGATCAACAGACGGGCAAAGAGGTTTGGCGGTTCTGGACGATTCCGGCCCGCGGCGAGAAAGGCTCGGAGACCTGGGATGGGCCCGACATCGATCATGGCGGCGGACCGACGTGGCTCACCGGCAGTTACGATCCCGAGACAAAGACCGTGTACTGGCCCACAGGCAACGCTGGCCCCGATTTCAACGGCGACAATCGCAAGGGCGACAACTTGTACACCTGCTCCATCCTCGCGTTGGATCTAGCAACGGGCAAACTAAAATGGCACT
>DASRHX010000293.1:0-4553 GCA_035650295.1 Bryobacteraceae bacterium
CTCGTGGTGCTGCTGCAAACCGCCTCCCACACGATCGTCCTGGACAAGACGCAACTGAGCATGGCGCGTCGGCCACGCCAACTGGAAATCATGGCGCTGTTGCGCGGCTTCGATGACTGCGGCTGGCTCGATATCGCGGAATATCGACCGACGCTGATCGCGCAGGACGCGCTGCCGGCGCCGGTCCAGGACGCGGCGGCGCTGCTGCTGCAGGATCTCAAGAAGCTTGAGGACATCGCAGACTTCCTGACGCTGCTCGCCCCGCACGGGCAGTTCGACATCAAAGAGTTTGCGGGGCCGAAAGCCCCCGCCGCCAAGGCGGCGCGCACGAAGCGCCGTAAGCCGTGACCGCCCTGCGCGTGATCTTCGATCGCTCCGCCTTTCACGGCGAGCGATTCGAGCTGCTGAAACACTGCGGCCTGCGCGACGCCGTCGCTCGCCAACAGATCACCGTCCTGCTCACGCCGGTGTTCTTGAATGAGACGCTGACCGCCTACGGCTCCCCCAAGCCGTCCGGGTGGAAAGAGCATCTGAACTTTGCACTCGACCTCGCCAGCGGCATCTTTCGCGACCGCGCGGACATCTTTCGTGAAGAACTGCTGATGGGCCGCGGTCCGTTCGCACGGCCGCTGGTGTCGCACTCGGTGCCTCGACGCCGGCGCGAGAGCCGACGCCAGCCGCTGGTGTCGCAACGACGCCGGCGCGAGAGCCCACACCAGCAGCTGGTCGCCATGCTGCGGGAGGTGGCGGGGGGCCGCTCGCTCGCGACCGAGTGGATTGAGACCAAGGAAGCGCGCGATGAGGCTTTCCGCAAGGGCAAGAATCAAGCAAGGCTGTCGCAGGAAATCCGCGAGGAGATCGCGACGAAGTTTGGCGCGAGCCCGACGCCGACGGAACTGGCCCAGTATCCCTTCGCACAGATGCGCAAGAATGAAGGCGAGCGCACCGGGCGACAATTGATGAGCATCGTGAGCGCACCGCGCGCTGGCGTACTCGGCGACCAGTGGGCACGCGCCCCGCACCGCTTTCCGTTCTACTCCGCCTTCGTCGACGGCTTCATGTACAACGGCTACTACGCGGCGCTCGAACATCACGAACGCATCGATCGCAACGCGCAAGCCGACTACGAACAGCTCGCCTATCTGACGTGGGCGGACCTCATGGTCTCCAATGACACGCGATTCATGCGTCACGCGTTCGACGCGATCTGGCGACCGCGCGGCAAGCGGCTGGAAACCGCCGAGGGCTTTGCAGCGCTCGTTCGTACACTGAGTTGAACGGCACAACCGCGTTCATAACCAGAAGTGCGCGTTCAGCACTGCGCGGTAATCATGCAGTCGTCGGTGTTTAACATAGTGGGCACCCCCAAAAGGCCCGTTCGTGAACTGAGCTAGTCCTACAACAGACTAGTTCAACGGGAGGTAGGCGACTGACATCAAAGGAAGTTTCTACCATTACGGCTGAATACCTCTGCACTCCAATCTAGATAGAGTAGTTGGAATGTTTGTATATACATGCTCGGTACATAACCAGGAGGTATCGCGTCATGTCAGAAATTCTTTTTCGATTCGTGTTGGATTGGATTGGGCTGCACCTCAGTGCGTTGGTGCCGCTCCTGGGCGCACTGGTCCCCATCCTGGCGTTGTGCGTGGCCGGCTATGCCATTCACGTGGTGGGCCGTGGCAAGGGGCGACGCAAATGATCCGCGTCACCCTCTGGCACAAGCTGCCGTCCGCTCCGGTGATGGCTGCACTCCCCGAACTGTCGTGGCACCGCGTGGGTGGGGGATCGCCGGCCAGTACCACGGCCGCCCTGATGATCTATGTGGCGTTGAATTTCATGGCTGAGCAGCGCGACGACGTGTCCAAGCCACCCGCGCAGTCGCCGCCGCCGCCCGTCCCGGTCGGCGCCGTGCCGGTCGAGCCGTTGTTCAATTTCTTGAATCCCCCCGGCAGCCCGCCCCTGGTTCAATCCGAACTTCAGCAAGAACAGCCCGGCTATGTGGCAGACGCGAGTTACGACGAGCTCGCCACCGCGACTGGGTTGTCACGCAGCCTCATTTCACAAGGCCTGGCCCGCCTCCTGGAACTCAAGCTCATCACGCTCGAGGGATCGCGCCAAAAACGGATTTATCGCCTGACCTGGGGAAACACCAAATGGTTCAAATTGCCGTGCTACGCCATCGTGAAAAATGGCGCCATCGAACCGTTCAAGTCGTTTACCTTGCGTTCCAAATATGAGCTGCATGCGTTGAAGCTGTATCTCTACTTGGCCGCGATTCGCAGCAATAAGCAGTTCTTCTCGGTGGCTTCCTTCGAAACCATTCACAAACGAATCGGCATTTCAGAGCGAGACATCCGCAAAGCCTCCAGCCACTTGGTGAGCACGGGACTGCTCTCACGCATCGATCGCGAGGCCAGTGCGATCGACACGTATGGGCACAACAAGTACTACCTCAGTGGGTACGCCAAACTGGCGAGTAGTAGCCCCACCGCCGCGGCCGCCTGAGAAACTGCGTCGCGATGAGGATCATCGCCGCGAGCGACACGACATACTCGACACAGAACCCCCCAATGCCAAAACAATACGCCGCCACCTGGCTCGAGCTGGAGAAGCAGCTGGCGACCTGGATGAAGGGCTTCGAACGTCCGGGTCTGACATTTTGCGCCGGCTATCGAAGCATCCCCGGTTTTCCGTCCGATGGATTTCGAGCCGATGGACTACTCACGGACGGACAGACATTGATTGCCCTGGAGGTGGAAGTCCGGCAAACCCATCCGGACACGAACGTGGGGAAGTATTGGTTACTGTCCGAGCATCGTCAGTACCAGCGGGTGATCCTATTTCATCTGTACACGCCGGCCTTCAATTCCTACGGGTGGCGCCTGAAACTCGGTCAGTTCTACGCGAAGAAGATGAAGGCGGAACTGCCGTTTGAATACATCCTGCTCGATCGCCGCGAAGACACGGACTCGACGGCAACGTTCGATAGCGTCACCAAGCAGATCGCGACACGCATTCGCCGGGAATTTCCGAAGTCGAAGCGCTAGTAGCGCTTCCCGATCGCAGCGATGCATTGGCTCGCTGTCTCGTTCGCATAATCGGTAAATGAGTGACGTGACTTGCGCGAGCGGTATTCCCACGGCGCGATGCGCTCGGCCGTCTTGAGCTTCCACAGTCCGCGATGGGCTTGACGCGCGGCCGCCTCGAGCGCGCACAGTTCAGCATCCGCTTTTCGCATGTATCTCCGAAATGCCCACGCATGACCCGCGCGTATGAGCTCGGCATTGATGTTCTTGTTCTGCAAATACACGATCCCGACCAGTCGCTCGTAGCGATCCTGTTCGAACGGCTCGATTTCAACGATCTTGTGAAGAACGAGTTGCGCCAGCGCCGCGCTTGCGTCCTTTCCGTAGGGCTGCGCTCGTTCTGGCGTATCCGCAGCGTGAAGTCGCACTCTGATCGGTCCACTGTCGAGTCGTACATCCAGGGTGTCGCCGTCAACGACCTTGATGACCTCGCCCACTAGCCGCGGCGACTCGGCCGCGCAGCCCGCCGAGGAGAACGCGACGAGTTGTGCAACAACGAGCACGGCCGCGATGAACGTGTGTGTCTGCATTCGTAATTCGAGCGTCCTTAGCGGAGTTGCACACAGGCCTGGCAACGCCCTCAGTGCTGAACCTGGCGCAATCGCTCCGTGATGTCTTGGACACCGGGTAAGGACCATACCGTGTCACGCAGCACAAATTTCCAGGCGTTGGTGTGCGCAACGAACGTGGCCTGTTCCTTGACGATGTGAAACGGAATCAACGCCGCGCGGAACACCGAGAAGTCTTCGTTGAACAGCACGCCGGCGAGCGAATCGAAGTGTGCATCCTCGAGGTTTCGAATGGCGCCGAGCTGCCGCGATGGATTGCGACGGGTCAGCCGCCGGCACTTCACTTCGATTTTGCTCCCTGACGGGTCCACCCCATCGTAGCCCGCCGTCGAAGCGGTATTCAGTGTCAGCAAGAATGCCTTTGCAACAAGCCCCTCCGCGATGTCGGCAGCCGGTCCGTTGGCGGAGCGCACGAGGCCGCGTTCACGCATGGTCTCCATCAGGAGCGCATAGAGTGCAAGAATTTCGCGATTGGAAAGTCCCGTCAAATCAGTCACAGGTCGCTCCTCTCCGGGATCGGCATTGATGCACCAATCGCCTTGCAGGTCCCTTGGCTTGGGTCTGAGCGCCATGGCCACCCCCTTGCCGAGTGTTCGTTGACCTTGCGGTTCTACGTTGTGGTCGGCGTCCACGCCAATCGAGCGCGCTTTCCTTTGCCTTTTCCAAGCACGCTACGGTCGACCATCCGTGCTTCAAACGCAAAGTCCGCATTGATCTTGACGATGAGTAGCTTGTTGAAATTTCCAGCACGTTTGACGTGCACGTGATCGCTCGTCTTCTCGGGCGAGATCGTCTTCACTTCAATGAAATCATTGCCCAGGCGCCCATCTGAACCGCGGGTATGTGGCCGATGGCGCTTCACTCCAAACTTGAGTTCCGCATACAGCTCGCCGAG
>DASRHX010000294.1:0-2383 GCA_035650295.1 Bryobacteraceae bacterium
GCGACGAGCGCGAGGACGAGGAACGCCGCAGCCAGCCCGCCGGCAAACTGAAGTCCCTGCCGCCATCCACGGCTGTGTTGTATGCAAAAAAGCACGACGGCCGCGGTCATCACGGCGTAAATCAGCCACACGGTCCAGTCGTGGTGAAGCGGGCGCGAAGGCTGGTAATTCGCACGGATCGCAGCCAGCGGTGACACGCGCCGCACGTCGAGCAGCGGCAACAGCGCGAACAAGATCGCACTCGCGAGTCCCTGCACAATGGCCAGCGCCACGCCGGACCAGTCGGTCGCGACTTCGATGCGGACAGGAAAGAATCCGCCGACGGCCATCGGCACCACATGCTGGAGTAAAATGCCGGCGGCGGCACCGGCGAGCGCGCCCAGCAAGCCCACCAGCAAGGCCTGGCATAAATAGATGGCAAACGTCTGTCCAACAGAGCAACCAAGGCAGCGCAAAACGGCTGCGGTCTCCAATTTTGCCTTCACGTGCACATGGATACCGCTCGCCACCCCGATGCCGCCCAACAACAGCGCGATCAGCGCGGCGAGGTGCAGATAGTTCGATACGTTGTCGACCGAGCGGCCGAGGTCCGCCTTGCGCGTTTCGACGGTGTGAAAGTTCAGGCGATGTTCCCGCAATTCAGGGCGCACGTTTTCCATCATCTGAGGCACTTTCGTGTCCTCGGGAAATTTGAAGTAGGCCCGATAACGCGCGATGCTCCCGTCGCGCACCAATCCCGTTTGCGTCACGAGGTTTGTGGTCATGTAGACGCGCGGCGCGAGGGCGGCCAGCGCGGCGCTTTCGCCGGGCGCGCGCCTGATCGTGCCGGCGATTTTCGTGGTCAATTCGCCGATCCGCACTGCGTCTCCCACCTTCGCGTTGAACTGGTGCAGGAGCGACGGCTCGAGGAGCACGCCCGCACCGGCGCGGAACGCGGGCACGGCGCCGTCCGGGTCGGCTTCGAACTGGCCGTAAAATGGAAAGTTCGTGCTGCTGGCTCGCACCTGCACGAGGCGAACGCCCGCCTCTGCGCTGTCGGCCTTCGGAAAATATAACATCGCGGAAAAATCCATCTCCCGCGCCTGCTCGCCGCCGAGCGACGCGAGCAGTTCTTCGTCGGCGGAGGTCAGCGCCCGGCGCGAGGTGACCGACAAATCCGCACCGAGCAACAGGCGGGACTGCTGGTCGATGGCGCGTTCTGCACTCACGGCGAAGGAGCGGATTGCAACGAGGGCGGCGATGCCCATGACGATTGACGTGGAGAAGAGCAACAAGCGCCGCCGACTCGCGCGCGTGTCGCGCCACGCCATGCGCCAGGTCCACCGCCGCAGAAAATGCCGCATTAGGTGCATCGATAACAAAGGTAACCAACGTCCCAGTGACCCGTGAGCGAATCAATGACGAATGCCAAATGATTAGAGCCGACACTGTCTGGATTGAACCGGATCTTGTCGAGTTGGTCCAAAGCGCTAAGCATGAGCGATAATCAAGCTCCGGTGGCGTGCGTCGTTAGACCTATGGCGCGTATGTTTTTGCAGTTGGTGGTGGTTGCGTGTGCGGTGGCACTGATTACCGGGTGTCGCTCGACGAAGAGACCGGCTGTTACGATTGAGGCGAGGAAGCCGATCACGATTTCCTACAGCGATACGATGGGGATTCTGCGCTACGAAACTCATCCAGTCGTTCGCGGCTCGATCAATGGCGTGTCCGGCAACTTCGTGATCGATACCGGCGCCACGATTCCAATCCTGGGGATTGCGGCCGCACGCCAGTGCCGCTTTGAACCGTTCTGGCCGCCCGCTTCTGACGCGACAAATTCGTTTTGGGGAGAGAAGATTCGGATGATGAAGGCCACGAATATCGTCGCGGAGTTTGCGCCGGGGTTCCGTGTTCATTGGCCTGAGGTTTTGGTTTCGGGTGAGGAGGAATTCTTCGGCATTATTGACTATCGCACGCTGAAGGAGGCGAATGCGGTTATCGACACGAAGAACAAAACGATTACTGTGACGAAATGAAGGCTGGATGGCCAGCGACAGATTTGCACGCGGCCTGTGCCCGGTCGCGATTCATGCGTTCCGCGAGCCCCTCAGTTTAGATCGATAAGCCGCACCATGCGTTCTGTGCAAATCCGCCGCTACAATTTGGACGACGAGAAAGCGGTCGTGGCCCTGTGGCGGCGATGTGATTTGGTTCGGCCCTGGAACGACCCGAACCGAGACATTCAGCGCAAGCTTGGCGTCAGCCCGGACTTGTTTTTGGTGGGCATTGTGGATGGCCAGGTGGTGGCCACGGTGATGGCCGGTTACGAAGGACACCGAGGCTGGCTGAATTACCTGGCAGTGAACCCAGAGTTTCAGCGCCGTGGGTATGGGCGAACGATCAT
>DASRHX010000295.1:0-2055 GCA_035650295.1 Bryobacteraceae bacterium
GTTGCTGACGCCGAGCGACGCCCGTCTCGGTCCGTGCCGATTCGAGATGCTGACATCAAATGGAGAACTGTTAGCGTCGCGCGATATCGTCATCCGTGAGGTGACGCCGTTTGCATCGTCTCGTGCGCACCTCGCCGACGGGACGCAGATAGGCCCAGCAACGGGAGTGAGGCCAGGAGAGTGGGTAAAGATTCCGGCTGGGGGCCTAGGGATTGTGGCGGGCGGAGATGGTGAGCCGACGTATGTGGCCGGCGGATTCGTCTATTTCGGGGAACGACGTTTGCTGTCGGCAACGCGGATGTCGCGCGACCAAGCGGGCTTGTACGAAGTCTGGGCGCAGATCCCCACGGAACTTAGGTATGGAGACCACTTTCTGCGAGTTTCGTTTACCGGAGTTGATGCACAATCCCGAGTGCCGGTCCGTGTGCTGCGGCCACCGGAATAGCCTAATCCAGGTTCAAAACCCTGCGGATCACGCCCGTTTCCTTGCCAATCTTCTTTTGCAGCAGCATGATTGCGTAAATGAGCTGCTCTGGCCGTGGAGGGCAGCCGGGAACGTAGACGTCCACCGGGATTATCTGATTGACCGGGATGAGCGCATAGTTGCTGAAAACACCAGTCGACGTGGCGCATGCGCCCATGGAAATCACCCACTTCGGCTCGGGCATTTGCTGGTAGAGTTGGCGCACTACGGGGGCCATCTTCTGCGAAACCCGTCCGGCGATGATCATCAGATCCGATTGCCGAGGCGAGCCGCGAAACACTTCAGCGCCAAACCGCGAAATGTCGAAACGTGAAGCAGTCATGGCCATCATCTCGATGGCGCAACAGGCAAGTCCGAATGCCATCGGCCAGATCGAATTTTTGCGAGCCCAATTGATGGCGGCGTCAACTGTGGTGGTCAGGATGCTGTCTTCAAACCCTGTTTCGCCGGATTGGTCGATCCGGTCGAAGATGCCGTCGTCGGACCCCAGTGGCGGTCGATATTCGCGCAGTTCCATGTAACTTTGATTATCCCACGAGGTCCTCAGATAGTTCCAGCGGCCTTAGCATCTACAATAATGAAACGGCCAATGCTCGAAACCACCCCGTCGGAAGGCGCGAAGCACAATTTCGGAGCGAGCCTCCGCGCGGCGGCGGAGTTATTTGGAATTCAACCCGAATACTGGGACATTTATGGGAATCGTCATGAATTGACCCCGGTGTTGGCGCAGCGCCTGTTGCATGCAATCGGCATGCAGGCGAGCGACGAGGAGTCGCTTCAGCGTGCCCTCGCGGAGCGGACCCGCCAGGAGTGGGAGCAGACGGCGCCGCCTGCCGTCGTAGTCGAACAGGGACAAATTCGCGTTCCGGTAAAGGCTCCCAATGACGCCGCCGCCGTTTTGCACTGGCGCTTGGAATTGGAGGAGGGGACGAGCACGGAAGGTCAGCTCGATTGGGCCGCCCTTCCCGCACTAAGATCGCATGCCGGAAGACAGGAACGCGAATGGACGCTCGCGGCGCCCGTACCGTTGGGTTATCACACGCTGTGGCTGCATTGGATAGGGTCGGTTGAGCCCTCCAGCCGCGCCAACACTCGCCTCATCGTTTGTCCATCGCGAGCCTATCTGCCGCCCTTTCTCGAACGGGGTGAAAAGCGGGCGGGCCTTGCCGTCAGCTTATATGGCGTTCGCTCCGCGCGTACGTGGGGATGCGGCGATTTCACTGCCCTGAGCAGCGTCACCGATTGGGTCGCCCACCGGGCGGGCGGTACTTTTGTCGCACTCAATCCTCTCCACGCGATCTTCAATCGCCAGCCATACAATACGAGCCCTTACCTTCCGAGCACGATTTTCTATCGCAACTTTCTCTACCTGGACATCACCGCCATTCCGGAGATGTCGCGATGTGCTTCGGCACAGCGCCTTTTGCAGAACCCCCAAACCCGGAGGGAAATAGAGGAGCTGAACCAAAGCGAGTATGTTGAGTACGAACGCGTGGCACGGCTTAAAAGGCTGTTCCTTCTGCTAGCCTTTCGCGAGTTCTATCGTACCGACTGGATTCAGGAAAGCGAAC
>DASRHX010000296.1:0-18047 GCA_035650295.1 Bryobacteraceae bacterium
CGCGAGCACGGCATCCCAGTATGGGTAGGCACGATGCCGGAGCTCGGCGTGGGATGCGCGCAAGGGATTGCCCTTGCCACTTTGAGCCACTGCGCATATCCGACCGACGTGGAAGCGAGTCTGCGCTGGTTCCGCGACGACATCGTCGCGCCGCTGCTTGAGGTACAGGATGGCTATCTCCAGCCGCCATCCGCGCCTGGTTTGGGCTTTGCAATCGACGAAGCCAAGCTGGTTCAGTACGCGACGGCATCGATATACTTCTAGATCATGATTTCGACTCGACGAGGGTTTGCATCCGCGCTCGCCGCGGGTCTTGCGCAGAGCATGGCCCCCGCCAAGGAGCGGCTGATCATCGACACTCACCTCGAAGTGTGGACGCTCGATCCCAAGTTCCCGTTTGCCCATCCGGAGCGGCCCAATCTCAAGGTGCCGATGGCGGCGCCGATCGAAAACCAGGTCGAACAAATGAAGGACTTCGGCCTCAAGTATGCCGTCCTCATCAACCCTCGGTACTTCGGTTGGGACAACTCCTACATCAGCTACAGCCTGCACAAGTATCCGAAGCTGTTCGTCGCGCATGGGCTGCTGAACCCAGAGGACCCGAAAGCGGCGGAGCGGCTGCGCTACTGGATCAAAGAGCACGGGTTTCAGGGTATGCGGTTCAGCCCGATCTACCATCCGAAATCGACGTGGCTGAACTCGAAGGAGCACTATCCCTTGTGGAAGGAAGCCGAGAAGCTGAAGGCCGTTTTCAATTTCTATATCCTTCCGCACCAGATGCCGATGCTTGCCGATATGGCTGAGCGATTTCCGGGCGTGAAGATCGTCATCGATCACCTCGGCAAACCGGATCTCAAGCTCGCCGACCCATGGCCCGAATTCAAGAAGATGTTCGCGCTCAAAAAGTTCCCGCACGTTTGGGTGAGTGCCTCCGAGCCATACGAGCTTTCGATAACGAAAGAGTATCCGTACCGGGACACGATTCCGTTCTTTAAAGCGACCTACGAGGAGTTTGGCGGCAAGCAACTCATCTGGGGCACGGGCTATCCACGTCCGCGGTGGGAGCTTCCGATGGACAAGGAACTGGAATTTGTCGACAAGTTCCTCGACTTCTACACGCCGCAGGACCGGGAACTTCTGCTCGGCAAGAATGCACTGCGCATCTGGCGATTTCCCCGATGAGCGTTCAAGACCGTGCACTTGAACTCAAGCAACGGCTCGCGGCGGGAGGGACTGTCGTCGGCTGCTTTGTTTCGCTGGGTTCGGCGATCGCGGCGGAAATCATGGGCGCCGCGGGCTATGACTGTGCGGTGATCGATCTAGAGCACGGCTCGGGCGATGAGCGCGCGGCGCTTGATCAGATGCAAGCACTCGCGGCGACAACCTGCATTTCGCTCGTGCGCGTGGAATCGAATCGGCGCCATCGTGTGCATCGTGTGCTGGATGCCGGTGCGCATGGGGTGATGTTCCCCCGAATCGAGTCGGCGGACGAAGCGAGAGCGGCGGTGGCTGCGATGCGATATCCGCCCGATGGCGTGCGCGGCGTGGCATCATCCACGCGCGCCTGTCAGTATGGCGCGAACTTTCAGCCGTATCTGACAGGCTCGGAGAATCTGTTATCGATGATCCAGATTGAGTCCGAAGCCGCGGTGGCGTGTGTGGAGGAGATCGCGGCCGTGCCTGGCGTCGATGTGCTCTTCCTGGGGCCGTGGGACCTTTCGTTTGGAATGGGCATCATGGGCGAATTCGACCACCCTCGATTCGTGGCTGCGGTGGAACGCACAGCCGCTGCAGCGGCGGCGCACGGCAAGTACGCGGGCATTCTGCTTCCCGCGAACAAGACAGTCGCGCACTATCACGCACTTGGATATCGCTTCATTCTGTCGGGAGCCGACGCGATCATGCTCCAGCAGGCGGCTCGGGCGGCTGCAAAGTCGTTGCTGGAACAGCGGGCGGCGCTTCCGGTGCGATAGACTCCCAAACGAGACCACTCGGATGCGTCGTGTTCCCACACTCCTGCTTGTCCTGGCCACGGCCCTTGCCCTGCCCGGAGCCACGCTTCCCGGGGAAACCAAAGCCTTCATCGAGAAGAACTGCGCCGCATGCCATCGCTCCGCCAAAGCTCCCGCCGGGCTCGACCTGACCACGCTCGACTTTCAGCCTGACAATCCGGAGAACTATGCACGCTGGGTCCGCGTTCATGACGCGGTCAACCTAGGCGCAATGCCGCCCGCCGCGCCTGCCACTTTGACATCCGCTGAACGCAAGGCATTCACCTCGGCGATTGCCGCGCCAATGCTCGAGTTCGAACGCCAGCGCGCAGCCACGCAAGGCCGTGCCGTGTTGCGGCGCTTGAACCGCTACGAGTACGAGAACACGCTCCGCGATCTGCTCGGCGCGCCGTGGCTGCAGTTGCGCGATTCGTTGCCCGAGGACGGCATCGTGCAGCGCTTCAACAAGTCCGGCCAGGCGCTCGACGTCTCGCACGTGCAGATGTCGCGCTACATGGAAACCGCCGAACAGGCACTGCGGCTTGTGCTCGATGCTTCGCACAAGCCGGAGACCACCAAGCGCTACTACGCGCGCGATCAAAAGCGCCTTTTGAATCGCATGCGCTACAGCCCGTTTAACAACCATCCTGAGCGCGCAAGCATTCCTATTCTCGGCTTCGAAGCCCAGCCCGACGTGCTCGCCGAAAAGGCTCCGCTTACCGTCGGTGACAGCGATCCCATGACGCGCGAACTCGAAGCGTTCGCCACGCCCGCCAGCACATATGTCGGCAACGAATATCACTTTGACCAGTTCGCCGCGCCCTCGGGCGGCAGCTACAAACTTCGCTTCAACACGCATTCCATCTGGATCCACACTATCTACGGTGCGCTGCTGCGGCGCGACAAGGTCGAATGGTGGCGCCCCGACCGCGGCAAGACCTCGCGCGGACGCACCACCGAGCCCGTGACCATTTACGCGTTAAGCCGGGGCGGGGAAAAGCGCCTGCTCGGAACCTTCGATGTAACTCCTGAACCGGCCATTCACGAACTCGATGTCCACCTGTTGCCAGGCGAAATGATTCTCCCCGACGCCTCGCGCCTATTCCGCTCGCGCCCCGGATTCGTCGGCAGTCCCGACGCCACCGAAGCCGGCATGCCCGGCGTCGCCTATCGATGGATGGAGGTAACCGGGCCGGTTCGCGGAGCGGGCAAGGTCGACTTAACTCCGGGAGACCCCGAACGATCGCTGCGCCAATTCATGACAGCCACCTATCGCAGGCCGCCGCTCGAAGCCGAGGTGCAGCGCTACCTCAAGATCGTGAGCGCCCGGTTGGCCACATCGCCCGACTTCACGGAAGCGATGCTCGCCGGCTATACGGCGGTCCTCTGCTCGCCCGGCTTCCTCTACCTCGAAGAGGAACCGGGCCCGCTCACCTCGAACGCGCTGGCCTCGCGCCTGTCCTACTTCCTTTGGAACGCCCCGCCTGACCGCGAACTGCGAACGCTTGCCGCAAGCGGTGCGCTGCGGAAACCGGACGTGCTCCACGCTCAGACGAACCGCCTGCTCGACGCCCCGCGCGCCAAAGACTTCCTCGATGCTTTCCTCGACTTCTGGCTCGACTTGCGCAAGCTCGGCGACACCACGCCCGACCAAACGCTCTACCCGGAGTACTACCTGGACGACCTGCTGCTCGAATCCGCGCTCAAGGAAACGCAGCTATTCTTCGGCGACCTCGTGCGCAGGAACCTTCCTGCCGCGAGCATCGTCGATGCGCGGTTCACCTATTTGAACTCGCATCTGGCGCGCCACTACGATCTCCCGCCGGTGGAGGGCAGCAAGATGCGTCTAACGCAACTTCCCGCAAATAGCCCGCGCGGTGGCCTTCTCACCCAAGCGAGCATTCTCAAGGTCACCGCCAACGGCACCACCACCTCGCCCGTGTTGCGCGGCGCCTGGATCATGGAGCGCATTCTCGGTGAACCACCGCCGCCCCCGCCGCCCGGCGTTCCCGCCGTCGAGCCCGACACGCGCGGCGCCACCACCATCCGCCAGCAGCTCGACAAACACCGCTCCATCGCTTCGTGCGCGGCCTGCCACCGCAAAATCGATCCGCCCGGCTTTGCGCTCGAAAGCTTCGACGTGCTCGGCAAGTGGCGCGACCGCTATCGCTCCATCGGCGAAGGAGAGCCCGTGAAAGGCATCGGCAAGAACGGCCACGCCTTCACCTTCCGCCTGTCGCAGCCAGTCGATGCGAGCGGCCAGTTGGCCACCGGCGAACCGTTTCACGACATTGTCGAATTCAAGCGCCTTTTGCTCAAGAACGAACGCCAGATCGCCCGCAATCTTGTGCGCCAGTTTATCGTCTACGGCACGGGTGCTCCGGTTTCGTTCGCGGACCGCGCCGAAGTGGAGCGCATTCTTGACGCCGCGGCAAAGGACAGCTACGGCGTCCGGTCGTTGCTCCATCAGGTCGTACAAAGTAAGCTGTTCACCAACAAGTAGCGGAGACATCGCATGAGCAGATCCAATTTCATCACGCGCCGCGCAATCCCCCGGCGCGCATTCCTGCGTGGCGCCGGTGTCGCCCTCGGATTGCCGATGCTCGACGCCATGCGGCCCGCCTTCGCGGCCGATGAGACCAGCGCTCCTCCACGCCGCATGCTTGCCATCTGCAACAACCTCGGCCTTCTTCCCGGCGGGTTCTTGCCAAAAACCGCCGGTCGCGACTACGAACTCTCGCCCTATCTGAAAACGCTCGCCGAGCTCCGCGAAGACTTCACGGCGGTCAGCGGCGTCTCGCATCCCGATGTCGACGGCAGCCACTCCTCGGAAGTCTGCTTCCTCACCGCCGCCCCGCATCCGGCCAACGGCGGCTTCCGCAACTCGATTTCGCTCGATCAGTTCATGGCCGACCAGATCGGCGTCCACACACGCTTCCCGTCCATCACGCTCGGTGTCAACGTGAACCGCGGCCCTCGCAGCCTCACCTGGACCGGCTCCGGTGTGATGATTCCCTGCGAAGACAGTGCCGCGAGTGTCTATCGAAGGCTCTTTCTGCAAGGCACCGAAGAAGAGATCGAACGCCAGATCACGCGTCTCAAACTTGGGGAGAGCATCATGGATTCCGTCGCTGAGCATGCCGGCGGGTTGAACGCGCAACTCGGCCCGCGCGACCGCGAACGCCTCGACCAGTACGCCACGGGAGTTCGTGAACTGGAGCGCCGCCTCGTGCTCGCCCGCGCCTGGGAGCGCAAGCCCAAACCCAAGGCTCCACAGCCGCCACCCACCGATCCCGACAGCAGCCGCGCCTACATGGAAAAGGTCCGGCTCATGTACGACATGTCGCGCCTCGCCTTTGAGACCGATTCAACGCGCCTCATTACGCTCTTCCTCGATAGCGCCAGCTCCCCGGCCATCGACATCGAAGGTGTCAACATCAGCGACGGCTATCACAACCTCTCGCACCATGGCCGCAACGAAAGCAAGCTCGCCCAACTCGAAGCCATCGATCAGTGGCACATGAAGCTGCTCGCCGGCCTGCTCGGGAAGTTGAAGGGTGTCCAGGAGGCGGGCCAGCCGCTGCTCGACCGCACGATGGTGCTCTACGGCAGCAACTTCGGCGACGCCAACAAACACACTACCGACAACCTGCCCATCATTCTCGCCGGCGGAGGATTCCAGCACGGCCAGCACTTGGCCTTCGATCCGCAGCGCAACTGCCCGCTGCCCAACCTCTTCCTCAGCATGGCGCAGCGCATGGGCATTGCAGCGGATCGCTTCGCGTCGTCGACGGGCACGATGCGCGGACTTGAATTTCGAGGCTAAATGACCAAATCAGTCCGGCTACCACTCCTGCTTCTATCAGTGGCGGGCGCTATCGTCGCGGACCAGTCGCCGCGCGTGATCGAACACATCAAGGTCCACTATGAAAACGGCCGCTTCGGCGGCTGGCCCGCCAATCATGGCGTCTGGTCGTGGGGCAATGAAATCCTCGTGGGCTTTGAACTCGGCTACTTCAAGGACAACGCCACGGGACATGACATCGACTATGGACGCCCCGCTGAGCACGTGCTCGCCCGTAGCCTCGACGGTGGCAAGACTTGGAGCCTCGAACGGCCCGAGGGCCTGCGTCCTCCTCCCGGCACGCGCGTCGCCAATGTTCCCACCGCTCTTGTCGGTAAAGCCCCCACCGACTGCCCCGGCGGCATCGACTTCACGCATCCCGATTTCGCCATGACCTTCCGCATGACCAGCATCCACGACGGCGAGTCGCGATTCCACTATTCGATGGATCGCGGCCACACCTGGCTCGGTCCGTGCAAGCTCCCGACCTTCGGCCAACCCGGTACGGCGGCTCGCACGGACTACGTCGTCAACGGCAAGCACGACATGCTCGCCTTCATAACCGCCGCCAAATCGAACCGCCGCGAGGGCCGCGTCATTTGTGTCCGCACGCGGGACGGCGGCAAAACGTGGAACATGGTCTCCTTCATCGGACCTGAGCCGGAGGATTACGCCATCATGCCGTCCTCAATTCGCCTGAGCCCAACCGACATCGTCACCGCCATCCGCCGGCGCCGTTGGATCGACATCTATCGCACCCACAACAACGGTGAGTCGTGGCAGTTCGTCAATCAGGCTGTCCTCGACATCGGCGGCAACCCGCCGAGCATGGTGAAGCTCGACGACGGACGCCTTGTCATCACGTACGGCTATCGCCTTCCACCCTTCGGCATCCGCGCCCGCATCAGCGCCGACAGCGGAACGACCTGGGGCAAAGAGTTCATCCTTCGCCAGGACGGCGGCGGCACCGACCTCGGATACACTCGCACGGTCAAACGCCCCGATGGCATGCTCGTTACCGTATATTACTTCAACGAAGATGCTGGCAAGGAGCGTTATATCGGTGGCACGATCTGGGATCCCGGCCGGCGCTAGGGCGCTGTTATTGCGCCGGTCGAATGGATATACTGTGCGGTTTCATGAGACCAATTGTTGCCGGCTTGCTGCTTACCGCGCTCGCTCTTGGACAGACCCAGCCGGTGAAGAATCCACATACGACCGCCGCCGATGCCGCCGCCGGCGCGCGCATCTTCCGCTCACACTGCGCCGACTGCCACGGTCTAACCGGAAAAGGCGGCAAGGGGCCTGACCTCACCACGGGCGTCTTTTTCCACGGCGGCAGCGATGCCGAATTACACCGAACCATCACTGATGGCATCGAAGGCACGGCCATGCCAGGCCAGTTTTTCTCTGCCGATCAGGTCTGGCAGATCGTCACGCATGTGCGAGCTCTCAGCCGCGGCGGCACGGCCAAAGCGCCACCAGGCGACCCGGTGCGCGGGACCGCTCTATTCAACGCCAAAGGTTGCAACGGTTGCCACCTCATTCGCGGCAATGGCGGTGTGCAAGGCCCGGATCTTTCCTTTATCGGCTCGCAACGCCCAGCTACGCAGTTGCGACAGTCGATTCTCGATCCCAGCGAGACCGTCGACCGCACCTACTGGACAGCCGAGGTGACACTTGAGAACGGCGAAGCCTACAAGGGCTTTGTCATGAACGAGGACACTTACTATGTGCAGATACTGCACCCCTCGCGCGGCCTGCTCAGCCTTCCGAAACGCAACTTCAGGAAATTCGAAGTGAGCAAGGCATCCCTCATGCCCTCGTACAAGGACAAGCTCAACGACGCGGAACTGAACGACATCGTTGCCTACCTCTGGACTCTACAGCGCCCACGGAGGGCCGAATGAACAATACCTGGAAACTCCTCATCGCTCTGTCGAGCGCCGGACTCGCCACGGGCCAAGTGACCTATGAACGCCTTTTGCGCGCCGAAAACGAGCCACAAAACTGGATGACCTATTCGGGTTCCTACAAAGGCTGGCGTTACAGCGCACTGGACCAGGTGGATCGCTCGAACGCCGGCAAACTCAAGGTCGCCTGGGTTTACCAGATGCCCATCACGGAACGCATTGAGACGACGCCGCTGGTGGTCGACGGCATCATGTATCTGAGCGAACCTCCATCCAACGTCGTCGCGCTCGACGCTGCGACTGGCCGTCCCTTCTGGCGCTATCGGCGCAGTTTGCCCGCAAAGATCAACGTCTGCTGCGGACAAGTAAATCGTGGCGTTGCGGTATCAGGCGATCATGTTTTCGTCGGCACCGTTGACGCACATTTGGTGGCTCTGCATGCCAAGACGGGCGCCGTACTGTGGGACGTCGAAGTTGCCGATCGCAAATCCGGTTACAGCCTCACGGGAGCTCCGCTCATCGTGAAGGACATGGTCATCAGCGGTGTGGCGGGCGGCGAATATGGCATCCGCGGCTTCCTTGACGCCTACGACATTAAGACAGGTAAGCGCCGCTGGCGTTTCTGGACGATCCCCGAACCCGGTCAGCCGGGAAGCCAAACCTGGAGCGGAGATGCCTGGAAGCATGGCGGCGGACCGACATGGGTCACTGGCTCGTTCGACCCCGCGCAGAATCTCATCATCTGGGGCACCGGGAACCCGTCGCCCGATTGGAATGGCGACGTGCGCCCCGGCGACAACCTTTACACCGATTCCGCCATCGCGCTCGATGCCGACACCGGCAAATTGAAATGGCACTACCAGTTTGTTCCGCACGACGTGCACGATTGGGACGCAGTGCAGGTGCCCGTGCTCGTCGACGGCGAATGGCAGGGCAAACCACGCAAAATGGTCTATTGGGCGCACCGCTCCGGTTTCTTCTATGCGCTCGACCGTACAAGTGGTGAGTTCCTGCTCGGTAAGCCGTTCGCCACGCAGACATGGGCGGAGGGCATTGATGCGAAAGGCAGGCCCATCCGAAAGCCGGGCATCGATCCATCGCCCGAGGGAACCTATGTCTGGCCCGGAGTGCAAGGGGCGACCAACTGGTATTCGCCGTCCTACAATCCACTCACTGGCTTTTTCTATCTCACTGCATGGGAGAACAAGGGCCTCTACCGCAAGGGCGACGCTGAATACATTGCCGGCAATCGCTATATCGGCAGCGTTCCCGAGATCGATCTTACCGACGAGCCCGGCTGGGGTGCGATCCGCGCGCTCAATCCGAAAACCGGAGAGCGGATATGGGAACATAAAATGCACACCAAGCCCTGGTCCGGCGTGCTGACCACCGCGGGAAAACTGGTGTTCGGCAGCACGGGAGGATGGATATCACGCGAGCGCACGGCAATGGAGAGCTACTTCTTTGCGCTCGACGCCGAAACCGGACGCGAGTTATGGCGAATCAATCTGGGCGGAACCATGGCTAGCAACCCCATGACTTATAGCGTGAATGGTAAGCAGATGATTGTCATGCCGGCGGGAAGCGGCGTGTTCGCCTTCGAGCTGCCGTAGAGCTGATCGCTCATCGTTCCCGGAAAGGATCCCTCGTTATGGCCGACGACGTAAAGCTGAGGTTGGAACTCCTCGACGTATATGGCAAGCGGCTTGGCGAGAAGGTCGATATCGATCTGCGTCACCAGACGCTCGCGGAACACAAGGTGGTTCGCGGTGTGGACGCGTCGAAGAAGATCGCCGTCTCCGGCTTGAAGGGTGCGCCACAGGGCCTCTATCGTATGGAGGTCGATCCGCCGGCCTATCTTCCCGTTGGGCAGTTCGTGAGCATGAAGGCAAGCGGGTTTACTGACGTTACGGTAACTCTGCCGATCGATCCGAAGAAAGTAGTGTCGGTCAATTTCCCGAAATACAAGGATCTGGATTTCCAGCCGATGCTCGAAGCCAGCGACAAGGTACTCTCGTTTGTTGGCATGAAGGGCAGAGACCTTTACGGTGAACTCGATGAAACGCGCAAGGCGGGTCTGCTGAACATTACGGCCAAATGCCGGGCAACGCCGCTGGCTAATGGTAAGACTGTGCTTAAATACATCGAAGTACTGCACGAACTCCGTGGCGACCGCTTCTTCGCCACTGTCGCCAAGGAGTTGCGGGAGGAGGTAAAGCACAGCGTCGCCGACGGCCTGTTTCACAAAGCTGACCAGAGCCTGCACCATCCACCCAAGGGTTTTGAAGGCTTCACCGACGCGGGCAGCTTCAAGACGGGCGAATCGGCGGGGAATCTGCAATTGAGCTTTTTCATGAAGGGCGATGCCTGCCTGGCCGACATTGATATTGACGACGCGGCGGGCCTTGGGCATGTCTTCCAGGTGCTGCGCAATACGCTGACCGGGCGGCCCACTCACCCATTCGATATCCACGAGATTCTGATTCTCCATCAGAAGCTCGACCCTGGATACACGTTTAACGTTTAAGTTTTGGTCTGCCTAGGAAGTTGACCACCGCAATGATCGCCTGGAATCGGCATTCTACGCTGTTGTTGGCGTTCCTGCTGACGTCTGTCATGTGCCACGCTCTCGATACGGTTGCGCCCGGCAGGCTGATGGTCGATCCGCCCACGCTCGAGAATCTCGGCTTTCGCTGGTACATCGAAGGAGACGATAATCGCAACGCGACTGTTGCTGTCTCCTATCGACGCAAGGGCGACCGCGCGTGGAAGACCGGGTTGCCTTTATTGCGCGTCCACCGCGAAGTGGTTAATCGCGCGTTCGCCGAATACCGGACGGGCAACTTGTTTGCCGGTAGTGTCTTGTTCCTTCGGCCTGACACGGAATACGACGTTAGGCTAGTTATGCAAGACCCCGACGGTGGCAGCAGCACGAAGACACTGACCGTTGCAACGCGGGCGGAGCCGGTGGCCTTCCGAGAGGGCAGGAGGCTCAACGTATACCCGTCGGGTTACGGGGGCAAACGCCCCGCAGGTTCATACGAGGGGCTCATGGCAGCCTACAACACGGCGCAGCCCGGAGACATCCTCCTCGTACACAAGGGTGTGTACCGAGGTAGTTATACGCTTACCCGTTCAGGCGCGCCAGGCAAGCCGATCGTGCTGCGCGGAGCTGGAGATGGCGAGGTTGTATTCCACGGAGATGGCCACCAGGCTGACCTTTTTAATGTCGATACGGCAGGGCACCTGATGTTCGAGGACTTGACGCTCCGCCATGCGAAGCATGCAATCTTGGGAGGCGCAAAGGGTTCTCCAGGAGCGCCGGGATTGACCGTGCGGCGGTGCCGGATTTCCGACGTGATTTTCGGCGTTACCACTGCTTCAGAGAACTCGCGCGACTGGTATATCGCGGACAATGTTCTGATTGGCACCAACACGGCGTGGTACCCGCGGCCCCGCGACTACATGTCACCGAGCCACACCGGCGTGAACGCATACGGCCGCGGAAATGTCGTCTGCCGGAATTCTATTACCCGGTTCAGCGACGGGATCGCACCGGCAAACTACGGGCCTCCGCCAGACGACCTCGAAAAGCACCCCGTGGCGCTCGATATCTATGACAACGACATTTCCTGGGCGCAGGACGACTGCATCGAAACGGACTACGGCGCACACAACTTTCGCGTCTACCGGAACCGCTGCTACAACGCCCATACGGGGATCTCAGCGCAGCCATTCTATGGCGGCCCGGTTTATCTGGTCCGCAACGAAATCTATGGGGTCACCGCTCTGACATTCAAACTGCATAATTACTGCACCGGCATCCTCGCTTACCACAACACCGTGTGCAGCGCCGGCAGCGGCTTCCAGTCGTTTGATCGATGGCAGAACGGGCATTTCCGGAACAACCTGTTCTTGGGCGGCGAGACCGTTACCAGGACGGACGGCAGTAATCGCATCGCATACGCCATGGCCACCGGCACAATTACGCCGTATTCCACGCTCGACTATGACGGGTTCCGGCGAAATATGCCTGGCGATCTAATCCGCTGGTTCGATGGGAACAAAATCGCCCTCTACCCGTCATTGGCGGCCTTCGCCGAAGCCACCGGACATGAACGGCACGGCGTTATGGTCGACTACGATGTGTTCCTAAGAGCGGTCCCGCCGCGCGCGGGCGTAACATCCGAACCAACACATTGCGATCTGCGGCTCCGTGCAGGCGCCTCGCCGGTGGATGCCGGAATTGCACTGCCGAATATCAACGAAGCGTACACCGGTCGCGCACCTGATATGGGCTGCCACGAGATCGGCTCCCCCGCAGCGCGCTACGGTCCGCGGTAAGTACGCGCCGAGAGCAAAAGTGTTACCCATCTGTCCGGAATGGACAAGGCTTTTTTGGAGCGGGAGATGGGAATCGAACCCACGACCAACAGCTTGGAAGGCTGTGACTCTACCACTGAGTTACTCCCGCACCGGAGCAGTTTCAATTCTACCGCAGGCCCGTTATTGCGCGCCCCGCGACAGCAGCATGACTTTTGCCGTGTGGAACATGACGAGGAAGTCGAGCGCTGGTGAGAGGCTCTTAATGTAGTAAAGATCGTACTCGAGTTTCCTGACCGTGTCCTCGATCGTATCGCCATACTTGTGGTTAATCTGTGCCCATCCGGTAATGCCCGGCCGCACGACGTGCCGCTGACGGTAAAAGGGGATCTGCTCGGAAAGAGTGGCGACGAATTCCGGACGCTCCGGCCGCGGTCCGACCACCGACATCTCGCCGCGCAGAACGTTGAACAGTTGGGGCAACTCATCGATTCTCGATTTGCGCAGGAACCGGCCCAACGGCGTGATGCGTGGGTCGTTCCGTTGCGCCCACACCGCGCCAGTCTTGGCTTCAGCGTCGGCCCGCATGGAACGGAATTTGAATATCGTAAATTCCTTTCCGTTCAAGCCCACTCGCTGCTGCCTGTAGAGCGCCGGCCCGGGGGAGGTGAGCTTTACGAGAATCGCCGCCAGGATCATGATGGGTGACACGAGGACCAGCGCTGTCAACGCGATCACCCACGAATACATCGATTGGACGCGTACCATGAGCGGTCCGGGCCCCAGCTTCGAAGTAAAGATCAATTGTGAAGGCCGGATTTGCTCCGTGCAAACACGCTGGAACACATATTCAAAAGTGGTTGAGGCTTCCTCGATCTGAATCCCGGCGAACCCCAGATCGAGCAGTTCGTTGATCGGCATTTTCTGACGATGCTCGCGAAGCCCCACCACAATTCGGGTTACCTTGTGCTCATCGACTACCTTCCTCAGATCGGAAAGCGGACCCAGCCAACCTTCCGAAGCGACCACCTCGCCCGCCGCGCCATCCTCAAGAACGCCCGTGAAGATCATCCCAAGTTCGGGGCGGTTTCTGATCTGGTCGGCGATCTGGAGCGAGACCGGGCTCGCGCCCACAAACAGCACTCGATCTCCCGCCAGATTCCCCATAATGGCATCGGACAATGCGATGCGCCACAATGGCAGCAACAGAAGCAGTATCAAACTACCGGTCATCATCATCCAGCGGGGCAGCACCAACTCCGGGCGGATGTAACTCAGGACAGCCTGCAGGAGAAAGGCGAAGCCGAAAACCAGGCAAATCTGCTGTATGAGTATGACCTTGTTCGCGACGCGTAACTGATCATAGAGGTCTTGCAGGTAAAGGCCGAGGGTGATGCCCAGCACCATCAGCGCGATCCGAGGAAGCCCATCTTCGTAGAGCAACCAAACCGTCGCGTCGACGTCGGAATGGATAAACGCAGCGGTTACGTACGCGCTTGCGATCAATATGATTTCGCAGGCGATCGCCCCAAGTACTGAGGCAGGGATCAACTTGAGAAGCGAGCGCATCGGTCTGATTCACCCCTGAACAACCGCAGGACTCTCCATTTTGACAGAGCGGACTCAGGAATGCACATTTACCAAACTGCTAATGTGATCTTGCGTTCCCCTAATACACGATCTTTCAGTACAGTATTATCTGATTTATTTACAGGGGGTTGAAGGGAAGCAACGATGGGAGGTCATTGACGGGGTATCGTAGGGGGTGTTAGCCTGAAATAGGACTGGAACAGTCTTAGAGGACTGAAACTGTCCTCGATTACCATATGTTGAAGCTGACAAAACGATCCGATTATGGTCTCATCGCCCTCCGCCACCTGGCGCTAGCCGTCGACGAGGTTTCAGCATCGGCTTCGGCAAAGGAAATATCCACAACCTATCGCATACCGCTTCCATTGCTTGCTAAGGTGCTTCAAATGTTGGCAAAGAATGGATTTTTGGCATCTGTACAGGGTACCCATGGTGGATACCGGTTGGCGCGATCGGCGGATCGAATCACGACACTCGAAGTAATTCGCGCGATTGACGGTCCCGTACTTCTCACTTCCTGCTTCACTCATGATGGCGGGGAGTGTGAGCAATTTGACACTTGTACAGTGAAATCGCCGCTACGAAAAATACATGACGGGATTCTAGAGCTGCTCGAAGCTACAACGATCGCCGATTTAGCTCGCGACAAGGGTGGTTTCGCGCCGGTTTCCCTGATTGCTATCCACCCGGCCGGAGAAATGACAACTTCTATGAGGAAGCTGACGCAATGAAGTTCCCTATCTATTTGGATAATCACGCCACGACACCACTGGACCCGCGCGTGCTAGACGCTATGATGCCGTACTTCCAAGACCAGTTCGGCAACGCTGCAAGCCGCAATCACGCCTTCGGCTGGGCTGCTGAAGAAGCAGTGGAAAATGGACGCAAACAGGTTGCGAATCTCATTGGCGCGAACGCCAAAGAGATCATTTTTACAAGCGGCGCGACTGAGTCCACCAACCTCGCCATCAAAGGCGTTGCCGAGATGTATGCCGAGCGTGGCAACCACATCATCACGGCCGCGACTGAACATAAGGCTACACTCGACACGTGCAAGCGGTTAGAAAAAGAAGGCTGCCGGGTCACTTTCCTGCCTGTGATGCAGGATGGCTTGATCGATCTGGATATGCTGCGTGAATCTCTCACCGACAAGACCATTCTGGTGAGCATTATGTACGCCAACAACGAGATTGGCGTGATTCAGCCGGTGGCCGAAATCGGCAAACTTTGCAAGGAGCGCGGCGTGCTGTTCCATTGCGATGCCGTGCAAGCCGTGGGTAAGGTTCCGGTGAATGTCATCACCGACAATATCGATCTGATGTCGATTTCCGGCCATAAGATCTATGGACCGAAGGGTGTTGGCGCTCTCTATGTCCGCCGGCGCAATCCTCGCGTTCAGTTGACCGCGCAGATCGATGGTGGCGGTCACGAACGCGGCATGCGCTCGGGTACGCTGAACGTCCCCGGCATCGTTGGCCTCGGCAAGGCCTGTGAACTGGCGCAAAAAGAGATGGCAACGGAGTCCGCCCGGATGGCCGCGATGCGCGACCGCCTGAAGGCCAAACTCACGGCAGCGCTCGATGAGACCTACATCAACGGCTCACTCACGAACCGACTGCCGAACAACCTGAATATTAGCTTTGCCTACGTCGAAGGAGAATCGCTCTTAATGGGCGTGACCGATGTCGCCGTTTCGAGCGGTTCTGCCTGCACCTCGGCTACCCTCGAGCCCAGCTACGTACTGAAAGCACTCGGAGCTGGCGACGACTTGGCCCATTCGAGCATCCGATTCGGTATCGGACGATTCAACACCGAAGAGGAGATCGACTACACCGCGGAGAAGGTGATTAGCGTCGTACGCAAACTGCGCGAGCTATCGCCGCTCTACGAGATGGTAAAGGAAGGAATCGACCTCACAAAGGTCCAGTGGACGGCTCACTAACCGCCGAGGCACATACAGGAGACAACGATCATGGCCTACTCTGATAAAGTTCTCGACCATTACAACAATCCGCGCAATGTGGGTTCGATGGACAAAGCCGACCCACACGTGGGTACAGGCATCGTCGGCGCGCCCGAATGCGGCGACGTGATGAAACTGCAGATCAAGGTAAACGACGCCACCGGGATCATCGATGAGGCGAAGTTCAAAACCTTCGGTTGTGGTTCAGCCATTGCCAGTTCGTCGCTCGCCACCGAGTGGCTTAAGGGCAAGACTGTCGACGAAGCGCTCGCCATCAAGAACACCGATATCGTGAACGAGCTCAGCCTGCCACCGGTGAAAATCCATTGCTCCGTGCTGGCCGAAGATGCGATCAAGGCGGCGATCAACGACTACAAGGCAAAGAGCGGGGCTGCTAAGCCCGCTTCCGTGGAGGCCTAAGAAATGAGTGCCACTCTGGAGACTCCCGCGCAGACAATGTCCATCACGGTCACGCCGAAAGCCGTGGAGAAGATCCGCGCCGCATTCTCGAAAGAGGGCGTGTCAGGTGGAGGCTTGCGCTTGGGGGTGCTCGGCGGGGGCTGCTCCGGTCTAAGCTACCAGTTCAAGTACGATCCGAAGCCTCGCCAGCGCGATCACGTTTTCGAGTATGGAGACGTGCGCGTGTTTGTCGATCCGAAGAGCATGCTTTATTTGAATGGCATGACGCTCGACTATAAGGAGTCGCTCATGTACTCCGGTTTTGCCTTCGAGAATCCGCACGCTAAGAAAAGCTGCGGTTGCGGCACCTCGTTCTCGGCCTGAGCACGCGGTGGGCTACTTCGAAGTCCTCGGTCTCGTTCCCCGTTTGACACTCGATGCCGCGGACTTACAAAAGCGGTTCTACGAACGTAGCCGCAAATGGCATCCCGACCGATTCTCTACAAAGTCGCCCGCCGAGCAGGCGGAGTCCCTGGAAATGACCGCCGCACTGAATGACGCTTTCCGTACTTTGCGCGATCCGGTGGCGCGCGCCGAATACGTGCTTTCCGAGAATGGGCTGGAAGCATCCACGCAGCGCGGCAAAGACGTTCCGGCTGACTTGCTCGAGGAAGTGCTTGAACTGAACATGGCCCTCGAGGAAGCGGATAAAAACCAGATCACGCGGTCGCTTGCACAGTTTGAGCAGATGCTCGCCAGTGTTGACGAGCAACTCACAGCGCAATTTGCGGCCTGGGACGCTCAACCCTCGGCCGATACGCTTCAACCGGTCCGCGCGTCCCTTAACCGCCGCAAGTACATCAGCAATCTCGTGCGAGATGCACGCAAGGCTCTGGAATCGTAATGTTTGAAATCGACTTTGGCAAACCGAAGAACGAAGTAATCGTGGGCATTGACTTGGGCACCACGAATTCGCTGGTCGCCGCGATGGGTCCCACCGCGCCTTTTATTATTCCCGGCCCCGACGCCGATCCACTGGTTCCGAGCGTGGTTACCGCCCTGCCGAACGGCGATTTCCTTGTTGGCAATCCGGCGCGGCGTGCGCTGGTGACACATCCCAAACTCACCGTCTATAGCGTGAAGCGGCTGATGGGCCGTGGCGTGGAAGACGTTCAGGACGAGTTGAAGCTGTTTCCCTTTCGCATTGCCGAAGGTTCCGAGTCGGTCATCCAGTTGGCTCTCGGTAACCGCACCTTCACGCCTCCGGTGATTTCCGGCATCATCCTTCGGCGGCTCAAACAGAACGCCGAAGAGCACCTGGGCGAGCCCGTCACCAAGGCCGTTATTACGGTACCTGCCTATTTCAATGATGCGCAGCGGCAAGCCACTAAAGACGCTGGCCGCATCGCCGGGCTGGAAGTTCTGCGCCTTGTCAACGAACCGACGGCGGCTGCGCTGGCCTACGGGCTCGATAAGCGCAACGAAGGTATCGTCGCCGTGTACGATCTGGGCGGCGGTACGTTCGACATTTCCATCCTTCGCCTCCAAGACGGAATCTTCGAGGTCCTCTCGACGGGTGGCGATACACACCTCGGCGGCGACGACATCGATAACCTTCTGCTCCGCATCGCGCTGGAGGATCTCGCCAGCGAGTGGGGCGACGATCTCTCTTCCAATCAGGAGGCCGTGCAGCTGCTACGGCGCTCCGTGATTGAAGCCAAGCATACTCTCTCGACGCTTCCAGCCACTCACATCGTCTTCGACTATCACGGGCGCCGATACGCGCGAGAGTTAACCCGCGATATGTTCAACCGGCTCATTATGCCCGTCGTTGATCGCACGCTCGGTCCGTGCCGTCAGGCAATGGCCGATGCAAAAGTGACCGCCGAACAGATTGACGAGGTAGTCCTGGTGGGCGGCAGCACGCGCATTCCATTGGTACGCGAAGCCGTGGAGCGCTTGTTCCGCGCCAAGCCGCACACCGAACTCAATCCTGACCAGGTGGTCGCGCTCGGCGCGGCCGT
>DASRHX010000297.1:0-5242 GCA_035650295.1 Bryobacteraceae bacterium
GATGTCCACCGACTGGCCCAGCGCGACCGATTCCGGCAAGAGCTTTCTGCTGGCGCTGAGCCCCACCGGCACGGTCCGCTACGCCAAAACCTTCGACGAGGTCGACCGAATCTGGGCCATCGCCGTCGCCCCCAACGGAACTATTTACGCCGCCGGGCAGTGCATCACGTTTCGGGATCCGGTAAACGGCTTCCAACCGAATTACGGCGGCGGCGAATACGATGCCTTCTTCTTCACACTGAATCAGTCCGGCACCGTTTTGACGCGCTCCTACTACGGCGGCAACGGCAACGACGAAATCTGGGACATGAGCATCGAGCCGGGCGGCAACCTCAGCGTAGCGGGCGTGAGCAGTTCCACGAATCTCCCTGCTTCCGGATTCCCCGCGCTGGGCGGCACGATCAATCTCGCCCCCGGCAGGATGTTCTATGCGAGCATCGACCTCCCCGCCAAGCAGGTGGTCTTCATTCGCAACATTCCGGCCTCGACCGGCCGGCCTTATCGCGTTCACGCAGGCAAGACCGGCGTCTGGATCGCCGGATTCGCCGGGCCCAATCTTGCAGTCACCGGAAACGCCTGGCAATCGACGAAGACCAACGACGAGGACCACTTCCTGGTGCGCATCAACTACCAGGGCGGGAACATCGGCTATGCGACCTACGCGCATCCGGTGCAAGTCGGATTTGGTCCGGGACTGACGATCGACGAGAATGACCGCGCCTTCATGACCGGCTACCTCCAGGGCCCGCCGCAATCCAATCCATGGCGCGTCTCGAGCGATGCGCTTCAACCCCAGCATGGCGGGGCGACCGGCGATGCTTACCTGTTGGTGGTGGAGCCCAACGGCACGGTGGATCACGCGACTTTTCTCGGCGGGCCCGGCCTCGAGCGCGGCAGCGATGTCGCCGCCCTCGGTGGAGGGAAGTTCGCCTGGCTGGGAACTGCCTTCGCGGACGGGCTTCCGGTAACTTCGGCGGCTGTGCAATCGCAGACGCGCGGGCAAGGGGATTTCTGGCTCGGCATCTATCAGCTTGGTACGCCACCTGTAACGCCTCCCGTGAGTCCTCCGCCGGTGACGACGCCCACGCTCACTGCCAACGCCGTCGTGAACGGCGCCAGCTTCCAAGGCGGCGGCGTCGCGCCCGGCGAGATCGTGACCCTCTACCCGCAAAATGCCGGACCGGACACGCTTGTGGGTGTCCAGCTTACGCCGCAAAACACGGTGGCGACGCTCATCGGCGAAACGCGAGTGCTCTTCGACGGTGTCGCGGCGCCCATGCTCTACACGAGCAAGGGGCAGATCTCGGCAATCGTGCCGTATGGAGTGGCTGGACGCGCGACCACCTCAGTAGAGGTCGAGTACAAAGGCGCAAAATCGGCGGCTGTTTCCGTGCCGGTGGCGCCGACCTTCCCAGCGCTGTTCACGACCGACGGGAAGCAAGCAGTCGCGGCCAATGGAAACTCCTGTTGCAACTCGCCGAGTTCAAAAGTCGCCGCGGGAGGCGTGCTCGTGCTGTACGGTACCGGCGAAGGCGAACCGGCTCCCATTCCGATTGACGGTTCGGTTTCCAACTACGCGACGTTGGCAGACTATCCACGGCCGAAGCTGCCAGTATCCGTCATTGTCGGCGGCAAACCCGCGACGATCCTGTACGCCGGCGCCGCACCGGGTTTGGTGGCCGGTGTCATGCAGTTGAACATACAACTCGCGCCGGATACGCCTTCGGGAGACGCCGTGCCGATTGTTCTTCAAGTGGGCAATGCCACTTCGCCCGCCGGTGTGACGGTGGCCGTGCAGTGACTACCGCGCCAGGCCGGCTGCTGCATCGACGCCATAGAAGAACTCTTCGCGCGTGATCTTGCCACCCGCTACCGTATACACGGCGATCTCCGCGACGCTCATCCGCTTGCCGGTGGCCTTCGGAGTGATATCGAAGACAAAGTTGACGGCGAAGCGGTCGTGCAAGATGTAAGGCCCGGTGCAGGAAGCGCCGTGGATCTCGTGCGCGCCCGCCCATCCGGCGCTCTTTTCAATCACGGCAGCTTTGCCGGCGGTCTCAAATGAACCGTTGGGACGCGGCGCAGCCTCGACACTTACGATGTTGTCGGCGTACAGCTCCTTCATCGCGTCAAAATTCTTAAACTGGCTGCAAAGCTCGACAAATCTGGCGGCAACTTCCGATGTAGTCATGACTCATGATACCTAGGTGCAAGCTGCGTCCCTACCCCCGATTGAGGTATAGACTCTCCCTATGCGCAAACTCGTGCTTGTCGCCGCCTTGTCTCTGGCCGCCTTCGCTCAAGACACTACGAACTTTCCTGTTTTCGGCAAGATTGTCCGCCTCGATCCGCGGCTGGATCAACTGCTCGGAACCGACGCGAAGCTGGAAATGATCTCCTGCTGCTTCGATTGGTCGGAAGGTCCGACGTGGGACCGCATGGGCGGATTCGTGCTTTTTTCCGATATTCCGCGCAATTCGGTAATGAAGTGGAAAGAAGGCGAGGGCATCAGCTTGTACCTGAAGCCTTCCGGCTACACGGGCGCGGTTCCTTATGGCAAAGAGCCGGGATCGAACGGCCTATTGATGGATGCCGACGGAAGGTTGTACTCAGCCGAACACGGTGACCGGCGCATCTCAGTTCTCTATCCCGATGGCGGAAAGCGCACGCTCGCCGACAACTATCAGGGCAAGCGGTTGAACTCGCCGAACGACCTGGCGAAGCACTCTTCGGGTGCAATCTACTTCACCGACCCGCCCTACGGTTTGCCCGATAACGTGAACGACAAGCGCAAGGAGCTCGACTTCCAGGGTGTCTATCGCGTGACGCCCGACGGCAAGCTGACGCTGCTCACCAAAGAGTTCACGCGTCCGAACGGCATCGCGTTTTCACCCGATGAAAAGACGCTCTATGTGGCGCAGTCCGATCCGGCTAAAGCCATCTGGAAGGCGTTTCCGGTGAAGGCGGACGGCACCATTGGCGAGGGAAAGGTGTTGGCCGACGTCACCTCCATGGTGGGAAAGATGAAGGGACTTCCGGACGGCATGAAGGTGGACAAGGCGGGCAACCTGTGGGCGAGCGGTCCTGGCGGCATTCACATCATGGCGCCCGACGGCAAGGCGCTGGGGCGCATCGAAACGGGAGAGGCGACGGCGAACTGCGCGTTCGGCGAGGACGGCTCCACGCTCTTCATCACCGCCGATATGTACCTCGCGCGCGTTAAGACTCGGACGAAGGGGGCTGGCTGGTAGGCGGCGCATCGGGAGCCTTCCCGCCCATAACGCCCGACTTTTCCGCCTTCTCCTTGGCCCAATGCAGGAGGCGTTTGATTGGCGGAAAGTAGTCGCCCAGAATCACCAGGCCGGGGATCAAGAATACCCAACCCGGCATGATCGGCAGGATCAAGCCGGCAATGCCGACAAGAACGAGGACGACACCAAGGCCCACTCGCAGCGCATGACGCATATCGAAAAAAGACGAGGGACCACCAAAGGCCTCCCCGCCTCTATTATGGTCTGACTCTCATTACGCGCTTTGCGTTTCGCGCGCTTATCTGGGAGCGGGGACCGGGAGGATTCCTAGTTTTTCCGCAATACGCCGCGCGCGCGGTTCATTGTGGAGCGGCCGCAGGCGGCCTTCGACCATCAGGTAGACGATACTGGGGTCCTTGCGTGTATAAGCTCGCTCCAACCAGTGGAGAGCCTTCTCCTTTTCGTTCATGCCGCAATAGATGAGCGCGAGGCCGTATTCGCGGACCAGTCCATTGGCAACCAACTGCTCCATGTCGCGGGCTACCTTGGCGGCCTCGGCGTGCCGCCCCATTACCCCGAGCACATTCCCGATCGCGGGCAAGGCTCGGGTGTCGCGCGGCCGGCGCTTCAGGATGTCGCGCAGAATGGCTTCGGCCCCGGGGTAGTTTTCCTGGCCTTGGAGGATGAGCGCCTGCAGCCAATGTGCTTCTTCCAGGCGCGGGCTTACCGCGAGCGGAAGCTGAAGCAGTTCAAGAGCGCGATCCCAGTTTTCCTCGGTGTAGAACAGAAGGGCTTTCTGGATGAGCAGCCGGGGCTCATCGGGCGACATGGAGATGGCGCGGTCAATTTCGGCCATCGCCTTCACGGGTTGACCGAGGATGCGCAGGACGTCGCCATAGACGCGCATCAGCCGCGCATCGCGTGGCTTCAAATCGACCGCACGGCGAAAGGAGGCTTCGGCGCGCACGGGGTCGAGGTCGCGGAAGAGTTCGAGCGTGGCCAAACTGCCGTAGCCCTCGGCAGACGTTTCATCGGACTCGATCGCCTTCCACGACGCCGCTTTCCCTTTGGCGATGAACTCGCCGGTACGTTCCGGATCGTAGTCGGCGCAAAGTTCGTAGGCATGCGCAAGGAAAACCCAGGCCTGCGTGAAATCGGGCTTTTGTTTCACGGCGAATTCGAGTTTGGCCACTGCCTGCTCCATCGCCGGCGGAATTCCGCGCGTTGACGACGTCTGGCGGATGTCCTGCTTCATGAGCGTCGTGGCTTCGAGGAATGCATCGAGCGCGGCGCCGGTGGGCGGGGTGCGGCCCTTCGACCTCCATTCCGCGCGGCCTAGCGTGCGCGAGCGAATCTGTTCCACAACCTCAACGGCTAGGGAGCGCTCCAATGCGAGCAGATCGCCGGCGGGCCGTTCGTAGGTTTCAGCCCACACGTGATATCCATCGCGCGAGCTGATCAATTGCATGGTGATGAGGTAGCGTTCGGCAACGCGTCTGACGCTCCCCTCCAGGAAGTAGGCCACGCCGAGATCTCTCCCAACGCGGGCCAGGTCGACGGCCTTGCCTTTGAAGGATGACATCGTGGTGCGGGCGAGAACCTTGAGGTCGCCCGAAGACGCCAGACGGGCCGTCAGCTCTTCGGTCAACCCGTCGCAGAGGGCATCTTCGGCGGGTTGACCTGTCAAGTTCACCAGAGGCAGGACGGCGTAGGAGCCGGCATCAATGCTGGGCCTACGGCTGAAGTTCCAATAGGTGAGAGAGCCTGCCACCAGAAGGATCGCCATGGCCAGCCCCGCTCTCCATGGCAGCCGTTTGACGGGCTTCGCCAAGGGCGGAAACGACGAAGCGGTAGTTTCGGATTCGTGGGTTGGCGCCGCGGGCTCGACGGTGACCCTGGTGATGCGCGGACGGTAGGCGCCGAGCGGCAATTCAATTCGAAGATCGGTTTCCCGTCCAGGACCCTCGTAGTATTCTCCTAGCCGTTTGCGC
>DASRHX010000298.1:0-5027 GCA_035650295.1 Bryobacteraceae bacterium
GGCTCTATATGGTGGCCGCACCCGGGCGCGAGCTTCCCAGGCATTTCCATCGCGAGTTGGTGGAAGCTCTCGCTAGCCGCAATCCGGAACGCGCCGACCTGGAGATGCGGCATCACGTGCATTACGCTCTGCCGGAACTGCTGCGGCGGATCGAAGCGCGGCAGGTACAGGGCTGGCGTCACAGGACGCCGATCGCAGCCGGCGAGCGGGAAACGAGTCGCCCCACAAGAGACAAGCAGGGCGGCGAGCGAGTCAGGCGCATAAAACGAGGCTTGACATCAGGCCCCTCATGACTAACGTTGTCGCTCATGACTGTCATGACAGTTTGCTGATGATCGCAATGCTCGCCGGCGGGTCGGAGTTGCCTTCGCAAAAAATCGGGCGGCCGGTCCGGAGCCGGCGTGAAATCGACAAGATGCGTGGAAAGCCTCCTGTGAGTGAGGCCGCAAGCGCGCGGGGGAAATAGCGAGTGTCGATCGCCCGACGCGCATTCCTCGCGGGTGTACCGGGACTGGGGATGGCACAAAGGGCCGCACCCGGTAAGCCTTCCGGTTTGCTTCGCACGCGCCTGAGAACGGCGCTTAATGACTTAGAGCTGTTCGATTCGCATGAACACTTCTGGGATGAGCGGGAACGCACATCCGGTCCGTTCGATTTCTTCTCTCTAGTGAACGACTATGTGATCAGCGATGTCATTTCGGCGGGCCTGACACCGGAAGCCAGCAAGATCGTGCGAGATGTGAACGCGGCCGCCACGATTCGGTGGCGTGCGCTGGAGCCGTATTGGAGATACACACGTTACACGGGCTACGGTCAGGCTCTACGACTTGCAATGCGCGAACTGTTCGGGGTTTCAGTGATTGACGAGAGGACCATCCCTAAGATCAATGACGCTTTACAACAGTCCAATAAACCCGGCATTCACGAGCAGATTCTGAGGAAGTCCCGAATCGCAACGTGCGTTCAGGACGATTATTGGCATGCCACACCGACGCGGGTCGAGAGCAGCCGATATGTGCTGGCACGACGATTCGACCGGTTCATCGTGCCGGCCACGCGGGCAGATATCCAGGCACTGGAGAAACTGACGAATACCGCAATCACCACGCTCGATGGACTGGAAAGCGCGCTCGAAGTCAACTTTCGCGAGAACCTCGAGATCGGCATGAAGACAGTGAAGGTGGGGCTAGCATACATGCGCGAGCTCCACTTTGCGGAAGCGGAGCGAGCCGATGCCGCACGGGATTTCGAGCGATTGATGAAGGGCGATGCTCCTGTGCCGGTGGGATTTCGCCGCTACACCACGAGGCCACTGCGGGCGTTAGAAGACTACATGTTTCATCGCGTGATGCGCATGATCCAAGATACGCAGGGCCTGCCGGTGCAGATCCATACCGGAATTCACGCCGGAACCGGCAACACTATCACCAACACCCGCCCTACGCACCTGATCAATGTTTTTCAACTCTACTCACGCATCGAGTTCGACTTGTTTCACATTGGGTATCCATACCAGTCTGAAGTAACCGCTATCGCGAAAGCCTTTCCGAACGTGAACGTGGACTTCTGCTGGGCCCATGTGATTTCGCCGGAGGTTGCAAGGCGGAGTATGCGCGAATGTCTTGATACCGTTCCAGCGAACAAAATTCTTGGCTTCGGGGGCGACTATCACTATCCCGAACTCTCCTACGCACACGCAATCATGGCGCGGGCCAACACCGCCGCGGTATTGGCGGGAATGGCCGAGGAGGGGATTTGCGTGGAAGAAGAAGCGTATGAGCTCGGCGGACTTTTACTTGCCGGAAATGCTCGCCGCGTGTTCGGCGCCAAGACTTAGTACATCGTTTCAGAACTTCGGTCATGTATTGGAACAGAACCGCTCCCTACGGTCACGGCTCGGAAACAGAGCCGCGCGCGTCAAGCAAGCGGTCCTGGATACGTCACTGTAATTCCGAACGTGAGTACTTAGGCTGCCGGCACCGCAGCACCGCAATCCCGAGGGCCTCTCCCTGCCTCTCCCTCCCCTTGACGTAAGCGTGTGGGCATCGTAGCATTGCTCTACTAACATTACAGTCACGTCCGCTGCAACGGAGGCTGGCTCAATGCGAGATTCGTCGTCTGAAGGAGTTCTCACATGCGCCTACTTGTTCTGGCGATTCTGGTCCCCGCGCTGATCGTTGCCCAAGTTGGAACTGCCACATTAAGCGGAACAGTAGTAGATGCCTCTGGCGCGGTAATTTCAGGGGCCGAGGTCATTCTGGATCACGCCGAGCAGCAGCTCACACGATCCACATTGACTGGCGCGGAAGGCCAGTACGTGATCCCCGCCATTCCGCCGGGCTCGTACAAGCTGACCATTCGAAAGGAGGGGTTCAGGGATTCTGTTAACACATTCCCGCTCTCGACCGGACAATCGAGCACTCTGGACGTCACGCTTCAGTTACCCACTGCCTCTCAGACGGTGGAAGTCACGGCGGCTCCTCCGCTGTTACAGACGACTACGGCAACCGTGGGGTCAAGCGTGGAAAGCAAGCAGATCACTCAATTGCCTTTGCTCGGCCGTAACTTCACTTCCCTGTTGATGATCATGCCGGGCGTGTCCAGCGCACAGGCGCCGCGAGGCGGGCCATTCAGCGTGGGAGGCAGCGGGAATAATCCCAATGTCTTCGGCCAACGATGGCGGAACAACAACTACACGCTGGATGGCGTATCAAACAATGAGCCGTTGTTCAATGGGATCCCGATGCTGCCGCCGCCTGAGGCTCTTGCTGAGATGAAGGTCGAGTCGGGGATGAGTTCGGGAGCGTATGGCCACGCTTCCGGAGCCAACATCAATGTGGTAAGCAAGTCCGGCACCAACGCATTTCACGGCGATCTTTGGGAGTACCTGAGAAACGACAAACTGGATGCCCGTAGCTTCTTTGTGCCCTCATTAGGTCCGCTCCGATGGAACCAGTTCGGCGCGGCGGCGGGAGGGCCGCTCGCCATCCCGAAAATTCTTCCGCGCGAACGGGGCTGGTATGTGTTCGGCTACTACGAGGGCATTCGGATTCGCAGGGCGGCTAACGCTAGCGCGCTGGTGCCGACCGGCAACTGGACGGTGATTTCAGCGGCAGCGTTCCGATTTTCAATCCCTTTACCACCACTGTGGATGCCGCGGGAGTACGCACGCGTCAACCCTTCCCCGAGAACCGGATTCCCGCCCCCCTGATTCATCCGTCCGCGAAGCTGATCGCGACCGAACTCTATCCCAGACCGAATCTCGCTCCCGGCGTGATTCCTGGAGTGAATTACTTCAATCCGGGATCGTCACGCCAGAATGGCGATCAGTGGAGCGCTCGTGTCGACCATCAGTTCGGATCGCGAGACAGCTTCTTCGCCCGGTACTCGGACGCACGGAATCCCCGTACGACAATCAGCATGCCTGCCCGGCCGTCTGAAGCCTATCAGAGGCTCACCAACGTGGCAGTCAGCAACACGCACATCTTTAATCCAACGTTTCTGATTACGGGCCGCTTTGGTATACAACGGCTGAACTACGGTGATTTCACCGGCGGCGATCTGACGCTGGCCCGGCGTGCCGGCACTCTGGAGGCGTTCCCTGCGTTTACAGGAGTAGAGGTGATTGTTCCGATCGCGATCGCCGGCTACCCCGGTCTCAGTCAGGGGCGCGCCTACTATGGGCCACAATACGTCAGTTCATGGATTGCGGACACCAGCAAAACAGCAGGCAAGCACACCGTGGAGTTCGGCGGAAGCGTTCAACGCACGACGTTCAAGACGAACAACCAGACGGGAATTCAGGAGCAGTTCACCGCCAACCAGACTTCGAACTTCACTCCCGGCACAGGTTTCGGTCTCGCCAGTTTCCTGCTTGGCCTTCCCGAGTCGGCCGGACGTGTTATCGGCGAGACCGAAGGCGACATGTTCGGGAATACTTACTCGCTCTACGCGCAGGACAACTGGCGCGTCACTCCCCGACTGACGCTGAACATCGGTGTTCGCTACGACTATGCCAGCCCGATGATCAATCGAAAAGGCAGCGGCACGTTTATCTATGAAACCAGTCAGTATGTGTGGAGCATGAAGAATCCGATTACGGGAGAAGAGGCGAATATTTCGCGCGGGGTGATTCCACCGGATCGAAATAACCTTCAACCTCGCTTCGGGATCGCCTACCAGATCAATCCCAGTACGGTTGTGCGGACGTCTTATGGGATTTTCTTCGATACGTTCGGCATTAACTACGCACAGACACAGCAGGGAAACCGCGGGAACTGGCCGTTTGCTTTTCCGCAGACGGTCTCCGGTTTGAATGCAGGAACGCCGAACGCGTTCATCACCAATCCATTTCCGACTGCTGCCGCAGGCTCGACCACTCCGCTGGGCTGCCAACAGTGCCTCAATGCCTGGCGTGACACATCCAGGACGCCCTATGTGCAGCAATGGACATTTTCGCTGCAGAAACAAATCACGCCTTCACTCAAGGCTGAGGCGATTTACTTCGGATCGCATGGCGTGAAAATCAGTTCTCAGCTCATCGATAACACGGCTCTTGTGCCGGGTCCTGGCTCCATTGCAGCGCGCCAAAAAAATCCTAACTTTCCCGCCTATGTCTTGAATGGGTACAACTCTTACCACAGCAACTACAACGGGCTGAGCTTGCTGCTGCAACGACGCTTTGCGGCGGGGCTTTCCTTCTCGGCCAATTACACATGGTCGAAGAGCATTAACTTTGTCGACGAGCTATCGGATAATATTCAGCTCTTCGGTATGCTGCCGGCACGGGTGAATATTGCCCAGTGGCGCGGCCTCTCAGGATGGGATGTACCGCATCGCTTCGTCGCCAACTACGTGTGGGAGATGCCCTGGAGAACCGGGAACCGCGCCGCGGACCTGGCGGTTGCAGGCTGGTCGCTTTCCGGTGTCCTTACCTTTGACGCCGGCCTGCCATACAGCGCCAAAGTAAATGCGGACATCGCAAATATCGGAGCCGTTCCCGGCCGTCTGAGCCAGTTTCCTGATCT
>DASRHX010000299.1:0-5284 GCA_035650295.1 Bryobacteraceae bacterium
GGGCCGCCAGCGCCCCTGCAAATTCCTCGGCAAACTGGTTCCGCTCCACTGCCGAGCGAAATCGAATTTCTGTTTCGAGTGTCAGAGTGGCCAGCCGCTTGCCCGCCTGTCGCGCGCCTAAAGTCAGCACAGCCAGTTCGCGAATCGTGCGCGCCGCTGTCGCCACCAAATAGGCGATTGAGAACCGGTCACGCACCGCCTCCGGTTCCGGCCCCATCGTGCCCAACGCTTCCGGGCTGATCAGAAAGCTCTTGGCCGATGCGCGCATCAGGCGCTCCACGCAGTTTCCCTTGCGCCGTTCCTCCACGAACTCCACCGCTCCATGTTTCTCCAGTTCGCGCAGATGATAGTTCACCTGCTGCCTCGGCAATCCCAGCAGCCGCGCCAACATCGATGCGGAGGCAGGTTCGGCAAGATGCTCGAGCATCTTCAACCGCGCCGGTTGCAATATAGCCGAAGCCTGTTCGGGATCGCGAAGGATATAGACAGTGTCGTGGACCACGTGAAGTCCACTCCATCACCGAAAATTACTTTTGTCAAGACAAAAATTACCGTCAAAAACTCAACCCTGACCGCACCCGACGCGCAAATCCTCGCGCCGCCATCCACCTCCGGCCGCGCCCGCTCAGCACGTCTGCTGGACCTGCCGCCCCTCGCAGATAATACGTGTCCAGCCTGGGCAAATCGTGAACGTCTCCCTGTCCGTTCCAATATCCCATCACTGTCCCGCAAGCCGTTTCATACAGCGCGGCGCTCCGCGCCCGCGCTTGGGCATCAACCTTCCCATACGGATATGCGAACGCCCGCGGTTTCTTCCCCACCCGCTCCTCGATCAGCCGCAGTGGCAGCTCGAACTCTTTCGCGAGTTGTTCCCCCTGAAGCCCAGTCAGATCGGCGTGTGTGTGTGAATGCGCTCCTAGCTCCACGCCCTCCTGAGCCAGTTCGCGCAACTCCGGCCAATCCAGCAGCGGCAGATCCGGCACCCTTACGCCTGGCTGGTCCCAACTGTTTCTCGCGCCCACGCGGCCTGTTACCACGAACAGTGTCGCCGGAATCCTCAGCCTTCGCAGCACCGGCCAGGCCTCCGTCGCAAAGTTCCCAAAGCCGTCATCGAAAGTGACCGCGATCGTGCCCGGCTGCCGCAAACACTCAGCGAGTGGAACCACCGCCGGGCCGCTTTCGGCTAGTGCCTCCATTCGCGCCCGGAATAGGTCGGGATCGTATGAAATCACTGACCCGCTCCGGTCGATGGAATGAAAGGTGAGAATTGCCGAACTATCTGCCATCGCTGGTCAACCGTGGCTCGGGCCGCGCGCCCCGTTTCCACAGGGAACGCCACGCATGTCGCGACAGTCCGACACAAAACGAAATGCCGTTGTAGAAGTGATACAGCAGGTGGAACGGTATTGCGGCCAAGGCAAAGCTGCGGCCCTGTCGCTCGGCCAGAAACAGGTAGAACTGGTTGTTGAGCAAAATTACAATCGCCAGCAGAACGAATAGTATGAACACTACCGGATGCTGAGGCGCATATGCGACGCAACAAAGGATGGCTGCAGCCGTGTAGACGCCCAACACTATCCGCGTGCTCTTAGAGCGCTTCTCGAACGGCAGTTCGTACCGGTGCCGCATGAACAACAATGGCACTGCAAACAGCAGGAAAGGAATCAGCGCCAGTTGACGCGTTACATAGGTGAGAATACCCAGCGCTACGATCGCGCCGAACATTAACAGGTTCACAGTCTTCGACCGCCGGTTACCCGAATCCACCCAATAGCGGTTCAAGGCGAAGAACAGCAGACAAAAAAACGGCGCCAGGAACGGCGCGCGCAGCCAGAATGTGTTGAACAGCGCCGCCAGTAGAATCAGGTACACCAGCGCAACACTCACGCGCTGGCTGAGCTGCAGGTTCAGGTCGTTCGGCATCCGCGAGTCGCGCAGAATCAGTTCGGTCCACGGAATGCCGCGGTCGAGTACGTCGGTCTTCACCAGCCCCCAGAATGTCCAGCGCTTGAGGTGTTTTACTTGAATCCCATCGTCGAGCATGAGCTTGCGTCCGGCCGATTTGAGACGGTAGCCCAGTTCGATGTCTTCAATCGCCGGTCTGTCGTAGGTTGTGTCGAAACCGCTATGTTCGAAAAAAAGCTCGCGCCGGATCGTTCCGCAGCCGCTCCAGAACGTGGATGCCTCCTGCCGGGAGTGCTGGTGCACGAAACAGTGCATCAGATTTCGGTATTGCGAAACAAAATCGTGCTGCGCCGGCGAGTCGTCGTAGGAACCGATGAGCGCGTCAAGCGCCGGGTCCTCCTCGAACGCCATGCGCATCTGTCCGATCGTCTCCCGCCTCACGCATACGTCGGCGTCGATGAAGAACAGTAATTCGCCGGTTGCCTCTTTGGCGCCTATGTTGCGCGCCACCGCTGGACCCTTGCGTCCGCCTGTCGACAACACGCTCGCGCCGAACTCACGCGCCACCTCGGCCGACCCGTCGGTCGATCCGTCATCGACCACTATCACCTCCGCCGGCGCTTCCGCCGACAGCCGAATGTGATTCAGGCATTCGCGCAGAAAACGCGCGGAATTATACACAGGAATCACGATCGCCAGGTGCAAGTTGTTAATTAGTGTGGCACAATTTGCGCAAAAGCGACGCCCCTAACGCAAAAGTTCGTAGACGGCATAGTGCTGGTCCTCGTACGCTGGGCGTGCTTTCCCCTCCGAAACCAACGGATCGGCCGCGCCGCGAAACTCCGGCCGTTTGTTCAGAATCAGCCAACGGTATTGGCCGCATCGCATGCGCTGCCGTATCGTCTCGGCGGTACACGACAGTTTATCGTCGCACGACTCGCAAGAGAATCGTTGCGGGTTCCCTGCATACGCCGCGGCACAATTGCCTATGCCGTGGATGCGGTCGTCGGGTCCCGCCATCCTCACCGTTGCCGCGAGCGAAGCATAGTCTGTCATCATCGTCGACAAGTACTGATCGCGATCCATCCGTTTGGTGAAGTAGGCGATGAGCGGCACGTTGATCTCGACGAGCATCGTTCCCCAGAATCCAAACAGCAGGCAGAAGGTGAGCGCCGCCGCAAGGCTCGCCCGCACCGCGATTCGGCTCTGTTCCCATAGCCTCACGAACTGGCTCCCCAGCAAGGCCAGCGCAACGCAGAGCGGCAGAAGGATGTACCGCACCATGCTCAACACCGACGCCCAGGTTGCATAGTAGATCACGATGAACAGCAGTACCGGATACCATCGCCGCGAACTCGGCCGCGCCAGGAACAGAAGTGGAGCGAAGACGACCAGCGCCGCCCCTACCGGATTCGCCGACGTTGAGGTGTACTCCCACGCCACAATCCCTTGAAAGTGGATTTCCTTGAATACCTCGGTCAACCGCCAGGCACTCGATTTCTCAGTTTTGTAGTCGTCAATCGCGTCGCCCACCACCACATTCGCCGATAGCGGATAGAAGAAATCGCCCGTGTACCATTTCGCCCGGGCGAAGTAAGCGGGAGCGATCGCGAGGGCGATTGCCGCGATCCCCATCAGCAGCCGCATCCTTTGCCGTGAACGCCACACGGCGTGCAGGTAGAGCAGTGTCAGTGCGAAGCCGCCAAATATTGCCGGCTGCTTCACATGTAGCGCGACGGCAAGGCACCCAGCTCCCCACAGCATCACGCGATCCTCGCCCTCGCCCCTGTAGCGCAAGTATGCATAGAGCCCGGCGGCCAGACACACCGCCAACGCGGCGTCGTTCTTTGCTACACTCGCTGTCCAATGTACAACCGGAACGCTCACCGCGAGCGTTACCCCCACCAGCGCCTGCGCCCGATTCGCGCCGCACTCGCGCGCGATCAGCCAGACCAACAACACGAGTACCGCGAAGAATAATGCGGCTGAGAGTTGGGCGGCGATCTGCCCGCCAAACGGTAGTACAGCCGCCATCAACAGCTCTACTCCCTGCGGAAAGTATGAATAGCTGACGCCCTCCACCGGTCGCAGCGCTCCCCACGCGGCATACATCATCGCGTCGAAGAGATGATGACGCAGGACGTCAAATACGCGGCTCGGCGCGACCGCCGTCAAGATGCTCATGTTCGCGAACGCAAACAGCCACGGTACGGTGAATCCCGACAGCGCCGTCCCTAGCGACTCGTCTTCCACCCAGTTCCGCCGCAACTGCGCCGCCGCCTCTGGAAGCTGCAGCAACTCGCGCCGGCCCGCCCATAGTCCCGCCACGAAAAGTGCCACCATCACCCAGGGTCTGAGTCCGCCCATCAGCCCGATCGGGAACAGCGCCACCATCGCCACTACAAGCCCCGTCGCCAGCGGTAGCGCGGCCTGCTCTAACGCGCTACGAAGCTCTACTCGCAGCCAGCCAAGCGCCGCCGCGCCCCAACCATACGCGGCCAACGCCAACGCCAGCGCCGTCGCCATCGCACGCGGCTCATATGCAAACCCAACGCCCACCGGCACCAGCGCCAGCGCTGGAAGCTCCCAAGCGCGCCATCCCGCCCGCCTCGCACGCAGCAATGCATAACACGCACACCCCAACACCCAGGCGGGCATCGCAATGAGGAACACTTTGAAATACACCGCTCCGGGATTGCCGAATTGTTCGGCGTGCCATAGAAATGGCCGCGCGAACAGGCTTAAGCTGAACGCGAGCCAACCCGCCCACAGCAGTCCGCGTAACGCACGCCACACCGGTGCCGGCCCTGCGTCGTTGCTTGGCTGGGTTTCCATTTGCCTAGTGGCCTGAAGTCGCGCGTCCTGGAACCGAAGGTTGCGATGCGTCCAATTGTTTCAACTCTTCCTCGGTTACCACGCGGCCCTCTTCGAGATACTCCTCGTCGACGTTGGCCTCCCACAAATCGTAGTGCGCCCCCAATATGTTCCGTGCCGCGAACACTCCCGTCAGCATCGAGTGATCCTGGTTGTTGTATCGGTGCATCCCGTTACGCCCCACCAGTTGCAAACTGGGAATCTCCGCCAAGAACCGGCGCACCAATTCCAGCCCGCCCTTGTAATGATCGTCGTACACCGGATAGGCCTTTGGCATCCGCACTACGGCGCCGCCAATCACATGCTCCTTCTTCACGAGGCCCAACTCAGCCAGTTCCTTCGTCGCCAACGCCACCAACTCCTCATCCCGCATGTTCCATAACTGGTCGCCTTCCTGGCAAAAATACTCCAGTCCTAGACACGACTTCGAGTCGTCGGGCACCATCTCCGGACTCCAGTTCTTGAAGTTCTGGATGCGGCCCACCTTCACGCCCGGCTCATGCAC
>DASRHX010000300.1:0-8025 GCA_035650295.1 Bryobacteraceae bacterium
GAACACGGAGCTTTTCATCTCTGGACCGTGAGGCCCTCGCCGTATCCCATTCCAAACGATGGGCCGGTCGGCCAGATGCTCGAGGCGCAGGGGCGCCATCCGTATCGCCCGGAGCACATTCATTTCATGATCCAGGCAGCCGGCCATCGCAAGCTGGTCACGCATGTCTTTGCGCAGGGCGATCGATATCTCGACTCCGATGTCGTGTTCGGGGTGAAGGCGTCATTGATTCGTGAGTACGTGCAGCGCGAAGGCGGCACGGCGCCGGACGGCACGACGATGCAAGGTCAATGGGTCTACCTGCAATACGGCTTCGTATTGGCTGAAGAGCATCCGGCCCGATAGGCACGACGAGTCAATTCCTCCGGGCTGGATTCAAACGAAAGTTTGAGCGAAGCCCTGCGCAGTCATACCGACAATGAAACATGCCGAAGCCTTCATCTGCGACGCGATTCGCACGCCATTCGGCCGCTATGGCGGCGCGCTCGCTAGTGTGCGCACGGATGACCTGGCAGCGATCCCGTTACGAGCATTGATAGAACGCAATCCGAACGTCGATTGGGCGCGCGTAGACGACGTGTATTATGGATGCGCCAATCAAGCCGGCGAGGACAATCGCAACGTCGCTCGCATGGCGGCAATCCTGGCCGGGTTACCTGAGAGCGTCCCCGGTTCCACAATCAACCGGCTTTGCGGCTCGAGCCTGGACGCCATCGCAGTTGCTGCCCGTGCCATTCGCAGCGGCGAGGCGGAATTGGTCATCGCAGGCGGTGTCGAAAGCATGACGCGCGCGCCCTACGTGATGGGCAAAATCGAAACGGCATTTGGCCGTACGGCGAAGCTCGAAGACACCACCATGGGTTGGCGATTCATCAACCCGGTACTCGAAGCACGCGTGGGGGTCGATACAATGCCTCAGACGGCCGAGAATGTGGCGGCCAAGTTTGCGATACAGCGTGCGGACCAGGATGCCTTCGCGCTACGTAGTCAGCAGCGCTATGCGCGGGCGCATGCCAGGGGATTTTTCAATAGTGAAATCGTGGGAGTTCCTATTCCACAGCGCCATGCCGATCCGATCCGGTTTTGCGCCGATGAGCATCCGCGCGCCGATACCACACTGGCATCGCTTGCGAGATTGAAAGGAGTGGTGACGGCGAATGGCACTGTGACCGCAGGCAATGCATCGGGGATCAACGATGGCAGCTGCGCGCTGTTGCTTGCCAGCGAATCCGCCGCAGCGAAGTCGGGGCTGCGCCTGCGAGCACGGGTTGTCGCCACAGCCACCGCGGGAGTGGCCCCGCGTATCATGGGCATCGGGCCGGTGCCAGCATCCCAGAAGGCATTGGCGCTGGCGAAACTCAGCATTGGCCAGATAGACGTAATAGAACTCAACGAAGCGTTCGCTGCCCAGGCGCTCGCGGTGACCCGACAGCTCGGCCTGGCGGACGAATCCGAACACGTGAATCCCAACGGCGGTGCGATTGCCATCGGTCATCCGCTCGGCGCCAGCGGTGCCCGCCTCGTAACGACAGCGATCAATCAGCTGGAAATATCCGGCTGTCGCTACGCCCTATGCACGATGTGTATTGGCGTGGGGCAAGGAATTGCGATGGTGATCGAGCGCGTCAGGTGAGAGAGCGACCGCAGATTCGATGAGCGCGCTCCCGGCACCGTAAGAAAAGGGGCGGTTGGCGGGAGACTGGGCGGCGACCTGCCACCGCCGCTTGGCGATCCGGCACGCAGGTCCAGCATCAGACTCGTTCCGCGACGGCGGCGCTCGTCATCCAAGTCGTTATTTTCGCAAACTCAAATATTTTTTCTCCGGCCAGGGGTATCTGCTTCCCGAAAAATCGCTCTATCCCAAGGGGGGCAAGAAATGGGGGGGTTAGCCGGCTTGGTGGACGACAAGCACACATTGGTCGAGGAACTGGCGACTCGCCATGGGCAGCAGTTGCGCCGGTTCCTGCGCTCGCGCGTACGCAACGCCGCCGATATCCCCGACATCATCCAAGAGGTGTTCTTGCGATTGCTCCGCGTCCCCAATCACGAAACCATTCGCGCGCCGGAGGCCTACATCTACACGGTTGCTCATCACGTTGCCCAACAGCACTCCCTCGAATCGACACCCGCGAGGGCCTCAGCCGAATTGGGTGAGGTGCTGTCTGAACTGCGCGCTGTCACCGAGACGGATCCGGCACTCGAAGTCATCGCACAACAATGCGTGGAACTCCTCGATGGTGCGCTGATGCAGCTATCGCCAAAGGCGCAGGCCACCTTCCTGCTCTATCGACGTGATGGCAAGTCCATGGATGAGATCAGCCAGCAACTCGGCATTTCGCGTCTCATGGCCAAGAAGTATCTGGTGAAGACGCTGGTGCACTTCCGCAAACGGCTGAAGGACGCGGAATAGGGATGCGTATGAACCAAGACAGACGAAACAAATTCAACCTGCAGATCTCCGAGGAAGCCGCCGAATGGTTCGTCGATTTCCGTCTGGGCAACATCGATGCGGCCGGGCGGCAGGAATTTGATGCATGGATTCGCAGATCGCCGGAACATCTGTGCGCCTACATCGAAACGGCAGCCATCTGGAACGAAGGCAGTTCCCTCGCCGCACATCGTGATCTCGACAGCGATGCCCTGATCGCCCTCGCGCACACGGAGGGCAATGTCGTCCCTTTGGACTTGGATCGGCCCTGGGCCCTCAGAGAAAATAAACCAAACAGTCACGCATCCGAGGAGAGAGCGAAGCCCACGCGCCAGGCATCGCAGGTTGACGTGTCTACGAAACATCGCACTCCCCGGCGCCGGCTCGTCTCAGCCGCTGCAGTGCTCGCGATGGTTGTCTTGGGCAGCACAGCCATGCTCCTATGGCAGCTTGGGCGCGAAACGGTGTATGCGACCGCCGTAGGCGAACGCCGCATACTCAAGCTCGAAGACGGCTCCTCCGTTGAGCTCAACTCCCGCTCCCGAATACGAGTCCGATTTGCGCAAACCCAGCGAGATGTGGAACTGCTCGAGGGACAAGTTCTCTTCCACGTGGCAAAGGACCCCCATCGGCCGTTCATCGTCCACAGCGACTCCGTGCGCGTTCGTGCGGTCGGCACCCAATTTGATGTCAAACGTAAGTCTGCTGGCACCACAGTCACCGTCGTCGAAGGGCGCGTAGCTGTTTACCAGGAAGGGGCGGCGGGAAGCGCCGAGCCAGGCGCCACTTCACCTGTCACCCATGCCTATTCCTCTCTCCTCTCCTCGCGTGGGGAGAGGGATGGGTCCGCGCAGCGGGAAGATAAGGGCAAACAGGGCAGGGCAGCGGACAAGAACGATGCGCTCGCCCATCCGCGGAGTGAGAGAACTCCCGCACCCGAGGGTGCGCTTCAACCCGCCCGCTCCGCCCCTGCGATTTTCCTCTCGGCGGGCGAGCAACTCATCGTGAGCGATCAGGCGCCACCGGCCCAACCGCAACACACTAGCCCGGCGGCCGCGACCGCCTGGACCCAGGGACAACTCATTCTCGATTCCGCCTCCCTCGCCGACGTCGCCGACGAATTCAACCGCTACAGTACGCGCCAACTCACTGTCGAAGACCGTGGAGCGCAGCCCCTGCAATTGAGCGGCGTATTTGCGACCGACCCCGACTTCCTGCTGCGTTACCTTCGCCAGCGACCAGACATCACGATCCAGGAGACCCGGACCGAAGTCCACATCATCCGCCGCGACTGAATTTTATTTCGGCGACAGGGGTATCTGCTTTTCAGAAAAGCACTCATTAACCAGCATGGAGCCGTCGCATCAACAGACGATGGCCCTCGATAAATTACATAGAACGGGGGATGGTCTCATGCGCGTGAGCGTTTTAGTTGCAGCACTGATTTTTTCGCTCGTCGGCTTATCGATCGGCGACGAGTCCCGCGCCTCCATGAAAATGCCGACCGACATTCCACCTCAGCCACTAGGGCCCGCCTTGCAGACTCTCGCCAGAGAGCGCGGCTTTCAGGTCGTCTACGAATCCGCGGAAATCAACCCGCTGCGGACCAAGGGAGCTGTCGGAGAGCTTACCGCAGAGGAAGCGCTGACCCGGCTCCTGGCGGGCACGGCAATGACCTACCAGTTTTACGACGACAACGCCGTCAGCATCCTGCCCCCAGGAGCCGACAACGCAAAGAGGGTGAAGAGGACCACCTCCGGCTCCTTTCGTCTGGCTCAGGAGACTCGAGGAGCTTCTACGGGGCCTGCTTCCGTAGACGCAGAAAACGACGGGCAGGCTTCTCAGAAGAAGCCTGCTCAACTCGAAGAAGTCATCGTCACCGCCCAAAAGCGCGAAGAGCGCATGCAAATGGTTCCGATCGCCATCACGGCGCTTTCGGCTGACAATCTCCTCGCGGGTGGCGTCGACACGGTGGCGTCGCTCAATACCCGCGTTCCGGGACTTCAGTATACCCAGCAGGGAACCCAGGCTTCGCCTCGTATCCGTGGCATCGGTACGGCGATCGCCGGGCAGGGGAACGAAAACGCGGTCTCGACCTATGTCGATAATGTCTATTACGCGTCACCGGTCGGCAGCGTCGTGTCGTTCAACAATGTCCAACAGGTCGCGGTACTCAAGGGGCCGCAGGGAACGCTGTTTGGCCGCAACGCTACGGGCGGCCTCATTCAGATTACGACGCGCGAACCCACACAGAATTTTCTCGGCCGCGCCAGCGCCACTTATGGGAATCTGGATGCGGCCGGCGCAGATTTGTATCTCAGCGGCGGTGTCATGAACCGCCTGGCTGCGGACATCGCGGTCCACTATGCCGACCAGGGCGAAGGCTTTGGCCATAACCTGTACACGGGCCGTGATGTCAATCTGGCGCGCGATCTGTCGCTTCGTTCGAAGTGGAAGGCCATGTTCGATGAGGTGACGACGGGAACTCTGATTCTGGACTATACGAACAAGACTTCGGCTCAGCCCGCTTACCGGGTTCCGTATGGCGAATCAGCTCCCGTGGTCGGCGAGCCGGCCTTCACGGGTGGTGTTTTTGACATCGATCGTCCTGGCGATCCCTTTTCGGATGTCGAGCAATGGGGCGCCAGCTTCCAGTTGAACCACGATTTTGACGCTATGCGGATTGCCAGCATCAGCGCCTATCGCCATACGAATTGGAGTGCGGATACGGGCGGCGTGTTCTTCCTGGGCATACACCTGCATTCGTTCGATGAGCAGTACAGCCAGGAACTACAACTGCTTTCCACAGGTTCCGGTCCGTTGGACTGGGTGGTGGGTACGTATCTCTTCCACTATGTGGGTGGGTATGACCCCACCGACATCTCTCAGCCGCACCTGCCGCCATTCAATTCCGAAATTGCGGTTCGTTCTTCACAGAGGACGAACTCCGCCGCCTTGTACGCGCAGGGCACTTATCATTTCACGCCGGCAACGTCCGCTACGCTCGGGATTCGCGGCACAGTCGATGATAAGGAGGCGAGGGTGTCGACTGACGGCACGTTTGGACTGTCTTCTGTCAACGAGGCCATGACGTCGAGACAGATGACTTGGCGGGCTGCTCTCCAGCATGACTTGTCCGACGACGTCATGGCCTACCTGTCCTACAACCGCGGCTACAAGAGCGGCGGCTTCGATCCGACGAATTCCTCCGGAGCGTCATTCGAGCCGGAAATTCTGGACGCCTTTGAGGTCGGTGTGAAGGGCGATTGGTTCGGCAACCGTCTGCGCGTCAACCCCGCGGCTTACTACTATGACTACCGCGACATGCAGCTGAATCGCTTTGACGGCGCCTTCACGCAGATATTCAACGGTAAGTCCGCAAAGGTTTACGGGCTCGATCTCGACGTCCTCGCGAAGCCGACAGAGCGCTTGGCGCTGTCCGCGGGTGTCGGTTTGACGCACGCCCGCTTCGACGATTTCCAGATTTCTCAAACCGTCTATGTCCCGGGCACAGGGGTGATCGTCCCTGGGACCATCAGCGCCGATGGACATCATTTGCCGACGACGCCCGATTTTACGGCGAATCTTGGCGCCGACTACCTGTTGCCGCTGCCCACCGGAAGCCTGACGTTCCATGGAGAGTTCTTTCATTCGGGTCGCTGGTATGCGGATCCAAGCAATCGCCTCAGCCAGCATCCTTATAACGTGACCAACGCCTCCGTGACATGGGCCATGGATGCGAATGAGCTGTACAAAATCATGCTGTGGGGCAGAAATCTCGGAAACGCGGCGTATGCCGTGCAGATCGGCGAGCAACCCCCGATCGACTTCATCGCGATCGCTCCAGGCCGTACCTACGGCGTCACAGTCAGCTCCGAGTTCTGATTCCTCCGGGAAAGGCAGGCGAGGGTCCGCTGGCGATGAGCGGCTATGGGCCTTTGGCAATCGGTAACACATCAATGAGGTCAATCGAATGACTAGTCGCTTCAAGTCCAAAGTCGTTGTCATCACCGGGGCGGCGATGGGCATGGGAAAGGCTCACGCCATCGCCTTCGCCGCTGAGGGCGCCAAAGTTTACGTCACGGACATTGAAGAGACCGCCGGTCAGTCGGTTGCCGATGAGATAGGCGGCAGCGCGCGATTTGTGAAGCTGGACGTCTCATCCGAGGACGATTGGATGCGTTTGGCGCAGATGATCCAACGCGATGATGGCCGCCTCGATGTTCTCCTCAACAATGCCGGAATGTCGGTACTCAGGAAATTCGAGGATACCGATCCGGCGTTCTTTCAAAAGATGCTGAATATAAACACGCTCGGCACCTACTACGCCGTGCGCGCGCTCAAGCCGTTATTGAAGGCTGCCGGCAACGCCTCGCTCATTGTGGTCTCATCGACTGCTTCTTTGTCGGCGACAGGCATAAGTTTCGCCTACGGCGCTTCAAAAGCGGCGCTGAATCAGATGGCGCGCACCCTTTCCATTGACCTGGCGCCCGACGGCATTCGCGTGAATGCGATTCTTCCTGGGATGGTCGATACCCCGGCGTTTTGGGAGGCCGCCAAGGACCCCAGGATGGTCGAGATGATGATGGCGCGCACGCCGCTCAAGCGCATGGCGAAGGCGCAGGAAATTGCGGAAGTCGCAATGTTCCTGGCTTCGGACGCCGGCAGCTTCATCACGGGCATCAATCTGGTGGTCGATGGCGGCATGTTGGCCCTTTGAGGGGCGCCCTCGAGTTGCGCCCTCGAGTTGCGAATGGCGTCATGCATCTGAGCGTAGTATCGCCACGCCGCGCGGCCTTCCTGTCTTTCATTTGCTTTCAAGGAAATGCCAATGCCTCTACTGTCGCCTTCGATCGTCCTGATGGTGATTGGCAGTACAGCAGCGCAGGTCGCGGGCGTGTCTATCATGCCGTACACCAAGGGGCTGACGGCACCCTTGCCGACGATTGCGATGTTCCTCTGCATGATGACAGGTGTCGGCCTGTTGGCGCGGCTAGCGCACTCGGGCGTGAATCTGAGCACCATCGTTCCGCTGGTGTCGGCCGCCGTCCCCTTGGCGGCCATTCTCATCGGCGTCGTGGTTCTAGGGGATTCCGCCTCCATTGCCAAAGTGACGCTGTTGGTCGGCGCGTGCGGGCTCGTTCTGATTTCTTCCTATATCTGAAGCGCGCAACGTGTAAGACGGAATACCTCACGGGCAGGCGGTGCCCGCAGGTCGAGCTACCGCCGTCCTGATACCGTCGGACCAGAAGCCCGGTTGCCCAATCTGTTCCGGCACCTGGACGACCCTGCGAAACCGAGTGCTGTCATAGCCGACGGCTCTGAAGCGCGCGAGAAGGGATTGGTAGTCCTCCTCCGTGACGTCGCGGGTGCGTGAGTAGACCCATCCCCAATTGCGGTTCTGCTCGCCGAACAGGACATACCGGTACTGTGGGTCGACGTAGACGACTTGAAACGGAAGCTGCACGAGCCAGATCGGCCTGACTCTCCAGTCCGCATTTCGCGTGTTGGGCAATACATCGATGCGGACGACGTAGTGATGCTCCTTGGAGTCGAACCCGCCGCGGCGCATGGCGAAGTCTTCTCTGATCGTGCCA
>DASRHX010000301.1:0-2902 GCA_035650295.1 Bryobacteraceae bacterium
CCCCGGGGAGGCCCAGAAATTCGACATCCAACTCTGTTCCGCGCGCTGCCGCTGCAGCAAGCTGAATCATCGTCGGATTAGGTTCGAGCGCATAGACCTTGCTCACTCTTGCGGGATCGTAGTAAATGAAGTTCACGCCTGGGCCTACGCCGATCTCGAGGACCTTCCCTTGAGCCAGGGGGACGATCCGCCGGCGAACTTCACGGATGGGCTTCGGATCGCCCAGCATGCTTACGAGATGGGGGTAGATATGATCTCTGTAGAACGGCATACGAATTTTCGGAATAAACCGTCCTGCTCGTTCATGCCCCGTAGCAAATCCCCTCGGCGCGGAAATAATCTACGGCAGTTGGCTCTACCCACGGACGGCTACGACTTCAAGGTATTCCGACTCGACATGGGTTGTCCCGTCCGTGGCGCGGTTATGTTCTGACCACAAACGCTCCAGATCACGGCGCAACGCCTGCTGGCCGTTTTCGTCCAGCGCCGCGAACGCGCGCTGGGTCGGCCCATACCAGGCGCGCCAGAACTCGATCACGTCGGGCACGGCGAGCGGGAATTTGAAGGAGATAAGCCGTCGCGTTAATTCCAGGCTCGTGATGCCGTCGCGCAGCCGTTCGCGCACGACTTCCTCATCGCCCCAGCGCACCGGCGATGGCATGCCGGGCGGCGGCGGCACGTGCGCCGAAGTTGTCTTGAACATCTGCCCGATGAATCCTGTCGGCGTCCAATTGGCCATCGCAATGCGCCCGCCAGGACGGGACACTCGAATCAGCTCTGCCGCTACCTTTTCAGGCCGCGGGGCGAACATCGCCCCGAACATAGTGATGACCGAGTCAAAGGCGGCGTCTTCGTAAGGCAATTGCTCGGCGTCGCCCTCGTCGAAGCGTATCTCCAGCCCTTCGGCCTGCGCGCGGGCTCGAGCCGTCTCCAGCAGATTTGGCGCGATGTCCAATCCTACTACCCGCGCGCCAGCCCGCGAAGCCGGGAACGAAAGATTGCCAGTGCCGCATGCCACATCGAGCACACGCTCACCCGACCGTAGCGCAAGCCGCTCCACAAACTCCGCCGCGCCTGGCGCGTAGATTTGGGCGATCTTGTCGAAGTCGCCCGACATCCATGTCGCTTTCAGTTTTGCTTTGAGCGCCTCCATCTCTGGCGCCAAATCATCTTTTGCAGTACTCATTGTTTCTCCATGTTCTAAACGTGCGCTATCGCGGGTGGGAATCGCAACACGAATATCGTGTCACCGTAGACGGCGCTGATAAAGACGATGCCTTCACGACCGCGGTTCAGAAAGAGCATAGAACTTTGGCGGAGTCTCTCATCTTCCCGGGACAGCTAGCGCCAAGAAGGCGCTTTCATTTCCGCACCCCGCTCTTGTTGCGAGGGTCGTCAGCGGGGTTTACGTAGTTGATCACCCACGGTCCCATGCCGTGGAACTGCACAATCGTCTCACCTTCAATCCAAACGGCGTGAACCATTCCAGCATCAGCAGGTCGTATTCCATGCGTTGATCATCGCCTGCCCACACTTCTTTTTCAGTCACCCGGTTCACCGAGAAACCGGGCGCAAACTCGATCCCGCGCTCGTCGAGGGCCTCTTGCAACGTGGGCGCGATGGCGTCGACACCCAATAACCCGCCCAGTTTCTCCGGGCTGACGATAGTGATACGCGCGCGATCACGTTCGCCGCGCGTGCGTAACAACCGATCAAGCGCGAACGCCGTTTCGTAAACCGGCACGTCGAGCCGCGCGTCCTGACAGTAGCCGATGACGGCATGGCCTCCGTGAAAGTCTTTGATAGCTTCGCCGAACCTCAAGGCCGCGTCTACCGTCAGAAGATGATGCGCATACTTGAAAAAGCCCGGAACGCGTTCGGCGGCCAGTCTGCGGCCCAGCGCAAAGACGAGATAGTCATGCTCGATACGCCACTCGAGCCGCCCACGCCGAACGACCACGAAACGCTTATCCGGGTCGTAGTCGGCGACCTCCCCCTGCGTCAATGCGACGCGCCGCGACTGCATCGTGTGAACCAGGTCGAAGAAGACGTCCTCCAATTTGAGGCGACCGAAGGCCAGCCGGACCAGCGACGGGAAGAAGGTGAATTCACGATGGCGCGAAACTAGCTTGATCCGGTGTTCCGGCCCCAATCGCTGCGCCAAACTTTCCGCTGCGACCACGCCAGCAAAGCCGCCGCCCAACACAAGAATATTTGCCATGCTCAACTCCTAAAAACTTCAGTCATCAGAAAATCACCCCCGGTCATCACTCCCCACTATGCAACTCCCCCGCCACTACTCTCGTTCACGCCAAAAATCCTATCGAGCAAGGCATATTGTTTGCGCAGATTAAGAGGCATTGATTGAAGGGGGAAAAATCCGCGATCGCGTGAGGGAATTTCCGCTCCGCTACTATCGCCAGTTGCAGCAAGAGGCGGCGGCTCAATCTAATAGGTGAGATTGAAAATCTGCTGAAAAGTGAAATTGGCAGAGGGTAAACCGCGTTACAAGTCGCCTGCACGAGGGTGTTGGGCAGTCGCAGTGATCCGAGCGAGCCGGTCAGCAATCGAATACGGACCAGCACTTCTCATTGCGCAACCTTTGGTCGTCGAGCACGAGTTCTCGGATCTTGATGGGAAGCTGTGCACGCTGCCACTGGCACTCCAGGCGACCAGCCTCTTCACGCTCATCTTCAGGAGCCGCCGCGCATACGGCTCTGATCGCGTAGGCCGCGGCGCCCAGTTCGTGAGCTGCCACATGAGCCACTGCCACGGCCTGACCGGCGGCGAGAGCCGCTAGCTTCGCGGCGCCGGACACTTCTCTGGCCGCAGCGTTTGCGGCAAAGGCGGCCTTACGGGCTTGACTCATCGTAATCTCACCCCGTACCCAAGCATGCGCCTG
>DASRHX010000302.1:0-9305 GCA_035650295.1 Bryobacteraceae bacterium
GCTGGCATTTGGTGGAAAAGCACGTACTCATCGATGGAAAGCCCGTGTCGGGTTCACTCTTTGATTTCGGCCTTTTCTTTTTCCACAACGCACAAGAGCAATTAGCCCGGGGCGCGGGACCGTACTTCTATCTACCCAAGATGGAGAGCCATCTCGAAGCTCGACTGTGGAACGATGTGTTCGTTTTCGCTCAAGACTATTGCGGCGTGCCGCAAAGTTCGGTGCGGGCGACGGTGTTGATTGAGACAATACTCGCCGCATTCGAGATGGACGAAATCTTGTATGAGTTGCGAGATCATTCGGCCGGGTTGAACTGCGGACGTTGGGACTACATCTTCAGCTACATCAAGAAGCTGGGACACCGGCCGGAGTTGGTGCTACCCGACCGCGCAGAGGTCACAATGGACAAGGCGTTCTTGAAGGCCTATGTCGATTTACTCATCCAGACATGCCACAAGCGGGGCATTCACGCGATGGGCGGAATGGCCGCTCAGATTCCCATCAAAAATGATCCGGAGGCCAATGCAAAGGCGCTAGAGAAAGTCCGGCAGGACAAGCTTCGGGAAGTGAAAGCAGGTCACGATGGCACCTGGGTGGCGCATCCGGGATTGGTAGGAATTGCGAAGGAAGTGTTCGATGAACACATGAAGGGACCGAATCAGATTCACGTGCTTCGTGAAGATGTCAACGTTACGGCGGCGGATCTGCTGGCCCCACACAAGGGGGACATCACGGAGCGTGGCTTGCGCATGAATGTCGACATCGGCATTCAGTATATGGAGGCATGGCTCAATGGCAATGGGTGCGTGCCGATCTATAACCTGATGGAGGATGCAGCCACGGCGGAGATCTCCCGGTCGCAGGTCTGGCAATGGGTGCGGCATGGCGTGAAGCTGAGCGACGGAAGGACAGTCACGGCGGAGCTGGCGAAACAGGCAATCCGGGATGAACTGGCGAGCAAGCCGGGCCTGCCAACCAAGAAAATAGCGGCGAAGCTGTTCGAGTCGATGATGACGGGCGACCACTTCCAGGAGTTCCTGACAACAGCCGCGTACGAATACATCGATTAAGCGGCGTGGTCAGGTATAAATACGTTCGATGGTGATTTCGGCATTGTAGTCGGGCTCGCCCGATTCCGGATCGTAATGACGGGCGATGAGGGAGTTCACTTCGGGCCAGTGCGCCTGGACACAGCCTTGCGCGACTGGTCCGATTCGGATGCGCGCGCCGCATTCGCCGTGCGGCGATCGGAGCAGTACACGGTCGCCTTCGGAAAGCGCCTGGGTACGTGCGTCTTCGGGCGAGATGAGAATCTCGTCGCGGTCGAGGCCCGTCAGGGCGTCGCGATCATGCCAGAGGATGGAGTTGAATTGCGCGCCGCGGCGGGTTACGAGAAGCAGCTTTGCGCGCAGATGCGGTGGCACGGTGACCGAGAAGCGAGCGCGTCTGTCCTCGAACGCAGGACAGATTCCGTTTTCGAGCAGGCGTTGCCCGCCGTATTGAATGGAATCGCCCTCGGCCTTTAACTGGACGACGCCTGAGTAGAGAGGAATGCAGCGGTCAATGTCGGCGCGAATTGCGTCGCCGGTTGGAAAATTGATTGCGTCGCGCGCCGGGCCATCCAGGATGCGCAGGCCAAGATCGCGAAGGATGACCCACTCGGATTGAGCTTCACCGACAGTGTCGCCTTCGCGCCGCCCGCCAATAAATGGCGTGTAGCGAATGCGTCGCTCGGTACCGGTCTGAGTACCACCGCCTTCCTGTTCGTAGCGAGTCCGGGCAGGTAGCAGGATCACGCCTTCGCCGCCCGGGTCCACGAGCATTGAAGTGTTGAGAACAATGTCCTGATGCACGCGTAGCGAAAGCCTCGACAGCGCGTTCGCCATGCGCGCGGGATCGGGCATGGTTTCGATGAAGTTTCCCCCTACAACGTACAGGACATCAAGTGCACCGTCGTGCGCGGCTTCGAGCATATGTCCGCAAGAGAGGCCGCGCCACGACGGAAGTGGGGCTCCCCACAGTGTCGAAAAGTGTTGAACGTTATGCTCGCCGATATAGTCCGGCACGGCACCGACCTCAGCTCCCCCTTGCACCCCCGAGTGGCCGCGAATTGGCACCAGGCCCGTTCCCTCACGCCCTAACATTCCGCGTGATAGCGCAACGTTGATCAGGGCACGGACATTGTCGACACCATTGGGGTGCTGCGTGAGTCCCATGGACCAGATGAAGATAGCGCGGTTTACCGAAGCATAGAGCGTCGCGAACCGCTCCATCTCGGCCCGAGGAAGACCAGCCAGAACTTCCAGGTCGGGAAACCGCTCGCGGTCCAGTTCCGCTTTGAGCGACGCCCAGCCTTTGGTGTGCTCGTCGATGAAGGTGCGGTCAATCGCACCGCGTTCATCCAGAATTTTGAGTACGCCGTTGAAGAACGCGACATCGCCCCCAGGGCGCACGGGGAAGAAGTCGTCGAGGAAGCGGGTGCCAAATATCGCCGACTTGGTAATGGAGGGTATCCAGTAGCGTTCGAGACCGGGCTCTCGATAGGGATTCACAACGGCTATCCGCGCACCGTTCTTCTTGGCATGGTAGAGGTACTTCATCGAAACAGGCTGGTTATTGGCTAGGTTTGTGCCCGCCAGGACCAGTAAGTCGGACTTCAGCCAATCGGTGAAACTTACAGTGGAGGCGCCGACTCCCAGAGTAGATTTGAGGGCAACTGACGAAGCGGCGTGGCAGAGCCGGGCGGCATTATCGACGTGATTGGTGCCGTAGAGCCGGGCGAGCTTCTGTGCGACATAGTAAGTCTCGTTCGTAAGACCACGTGACGTCAGGAAGAAAGCTGCGCGGCGCCGGTCCGTTGCTTTTAGACGCCCGGCAATCTGGTCCAGCGCCTCATCCCAGGAGAGCCGGGAGAAACCGCGCTCACCTTGACGGCGGATCATGGGATAGGCAAGCCGTCCAAGCTTGCGAAGCTGGCGGTTGTCCAGTTTGCGCAGCCTCGCCACATCCCGAAACGCATCTATCGGAGCGGCCGGCATGGTATTCATGCGAAGCAAGCGGAGGCGAGTCAGGCAAAGATGGACGCCTGGGATTGTGTCGTCCTCAAGCCCGCGCGGGGTCAGCGAACAGCCATCGCAGACGCCATGCTTTAGAATGCGCCAGGCATAAGGAAGCTGGTCGCGGTTCTCCCAGAGAATGCGGAGCATCTCGATCTGATGTTGAGGTTTTTGTTGGCCGAGCCCGAACGGCGCCCAGCCGGCAATGCGCATGGGGACATGATACACGCAGGTGGCGGATCACAATAAAAGTTTCAACCCAAACTGCAGCTGCCGATTCGGGCTCGCCGTGGCGCCGATGACGCCAAAGATAGGAGTTTGAAGCGTTACGCCGGGAAACCCGAATTGGGGGGTGTTGAAGGTGTTGAAGGATTCGGCGTGGAACTCCAGGCGAGGTTGGCATTGGGAACGACGGCGCCAGAGGGATCGAGAACGGTAAGAGAGATTTGTCCGGTGGAGGTTTGAGAAAAAGCAACCGCTGCGAGCAGACCTGTGACGGTAGCGAGACGGAAGACGATGGACCTCATGGTGCCTGGATCATATCCCAAGGAGGCGGCGGGCGGGTTTCGATAGTCTAGAGAGGAATGAAGCACTCCATGACGAGGCGCACGGCGCTGGCCATGTCGGCAGCCGGCGCGTTGAAGGGCCAAGGTGTGGCCCAAACAAAGTGGCAGCCAAGCGCGGAAATGGTGGAAGCGCACGACCGGTATATCGATTCACGCTTGAAGTCGCAGACCACTACTCAGAGCCATCGATTCTATGGCGGCTTCCCGGACGCCGATGGGCTGGTGCACGGCGGAGCAAGCGGGGGAGCCCTCCACACATTTGGGCTGGGCTACATCCTGCCACGGTCCCGGCACTACAAAAGCCCGCTCATGCTCGAACGGATGCGGCTGGTGAGGGAGTATCTCAACAATCACACATCGATAGACGGAAACGTAGATCTTTTGATCACGAACTTCAATTCACCGCCGGACACCGCGTTCCTGGTTTGGGCCATTGGCCAGATTGCGTGTCTGGCGCGGAGGTTTGGCGCGAGCGACGTGGAGAAACTGCTTGAACCGGTGTTGAAGCGATGCGGCACGGCATTGACTAAGGGCGGGATCCATACGCCGAATCATCGTTGGGTAACCTCGTCGGCGCTGGCGCAACTCAACGAATTATATCCGGACCCGAGCTACGAAAAGCGAATTAATCAGTGGTTGGCCGAAGGTATCGATATTGACTCCGACGGTCAGTACACGGAGCGGTCTACTGGCGGCTATAACGGAATTACGAATCGGGCGCTGACGATCCTCGCAGTCAAACTGCGCAAGCCGGAATTACTCCAGTTTGTACGGCGAAATCTGGAGAGCATGCTGTACTTACTCCATCCAGGCGAGGAAGTGGTCACCGATATCTCGCGGCGGCAGGATCTTTACACTGCCGGGACGATGGCCGGCTATGCGCTCGCCTTGAAGTATCTTGCCGTGAAGGATCACAACGGCATCCTGCAGACTTTGGCGCGGCGTTTCCCCGCCTCGCTCGGAGACGCACTCGAGTACGAAGAGTTGCAGCAGACAGGGCCGGCGCCTGAGCCCATTCCAGATGACTACGTGAAGGAATTCCCGTTTCTCAAGATCGGGCGCGTGCGGCGCGGGAAGAAGAGCGCGACGTTGGTGCTCGACGGCAGAAGCCGCTTTTTCGGCGTAAGAAACGGCCTCGCCGTGGTTGAGGCCGTGCGGTTTTCGAGCTTGTTCTTCGGTAAGGCACAGTTTCGGCCGCAGCGTTGCTGGCGAGCAGGCGATGTGGCCGGACGGCCGTCTTGGGTGTTAGAGCAGTCCATGGATGCGCCCTACTACCAGCCGTTGGAGCCTGCTGAAAAAGTCGGAACGGAGGACTGGGAAGAGTCGCGCAAACAGCGTCGGCGGACAGAGATGAACTACCTCACCTACCGGGTGACGGTCGTCGAAACAGCCGGCGGCTTTACGTTGAAATTTGAGGCGGAAGGTCCGAAGGATTTGCCGGTCATGATCGAATTGGCTCTTCGTCCGGGAGGCCAATTGGAGGGTGCAGAGAAGCATCCTAGGGTAGAGGGTTGCCATCTGCTACGTTCGGGGCGCGCCACCTACACAGTCGGGGCGGATGCGATCAAGTTCGGCCCAGGGATAGCGCTGCACGAAGCAATTACAGGCCGTGGGATCGAGGCGAAACTGCCGGGTCCAACCGTATTCATGACCGGCTATGCGCCATTTACGCATGTGATCACTATTGAAGCTTGACCAATCTGCGATAGGGCTTCTGGTGCCTGTGCCTAAAGCCTATGCTGCACTTTTCATTCAATTTGTAAGGGATCTCGCGGAACGGCACCTCGAGATGGCTCGTATCCCTTGCTTTGATACTTGTTTCGAAGTCAACTTATCTGCGGCGAGCGTCTCTCTGCTGACAAACCCGATAGCGCCCTTGAGCATGCCTACGAAGTTGATCACAGCCGTTTCATCGGGCGCCTTCATCGGAGGGGTCTCCGCGCTGGCATACTGCTTCTCGATCCAATGGTCGAACTCCACCTTCGACATGCCGATTAGCTTCAAAAACGCCGATCTTGCGAGGGGGCAAGGATCGGAAGCGGCTGGACTTTCAGCCGACGTGAGGCCCTTGCATCTCTCCAGCGGCGAAATAGCCGATCTAGTCGCCTTCCTCAAGTCGCTCACCGCACCTGTCACGATCACGCGGCCGAAGGTACCCCCGTCCATCCAACAATAGTGGCCGCCGCCGGCAATTTTTTGAGAACAATCACCCCTAAATCCCGCGTATAGTTAGGTGAGGAGAACACGATGACCGTCTGGGCTTGGGGATTCGGGATCGGCTTGTTGCTTTCAGCCGCGGCGACGGCTGCACCCAAAGAGTTGACGTTTCACAAGGATGTGCTTCCAATTCTGCAGAGCCGGTGCCAGGAATGCCATCGCCCAGGCGAGGCCGCGCCGATGCCGCTGATGACCTACGTTGAGGCGAGGCCATGGGCGAAGGCGATGAAGATGGCCGTGGTGCAGAAGAAGATGCCGCCATGGTTCGCCGACTCGAACCACGGGAAATGGGCCAACGACCGGTCGATGACCCAAGCCGAAATCGACACTTTATCCGCTTGGGCCGACACCGGGGCCAAAGAGGGGAATGCCAAGGACGCGCCACCGGCGCGGACGTTTGCCGAGGGTTGGACCATCGGCAAGCCGGATGTCGTCATCGACATGGGCGCCGACTACAAGGTTCCCGCTCAGGGCACCGTTGAGTACACCTACTTCGTGATGCCCACCGGGTTCACCGAAGACAGATGGGTAGAGCAAATCGAGCTGCGTCCCGGGGCGCGGAGCGTTGTCCATCACATCGTGCTGATGGCGCGGGCTCCCGGCAGCAAAATGTTCAAAGACGCGCGGCAAGGCGTCCCATTTGTACCTACTAAGAGCGACGAGAAATCAGGCAACCGCAAGCCCGACAGCGGAGTGGGCACCTTCTTCCGCCTTGACGGTGGTGACGAGATGGTAAGCGTCTACGTTCCTGGAGGTTTGGCATACAAGACCAAACCCGGCCAGGCGCGCCTCATCAAGGCCGGAAGCGATCTCGTTTTCCAGATGCACTATACGGCGAGCGGCAAGGAAGCCATTGATCGAAGCAAGGTTGGTATCGTGTTCGCCAAGGAGCCGCCCAAGGAACGGGTGGTTAACACGTTCATCGCCAATACCAACCTGCACATCCCGCCCGGATCGCCCGAGCATCGCGTCGACGCCAGGGTTACGGTGCATCACGATGTGATGTTACAGTCGCTGTTCCCTCACATGCATCTCCGGGGGAAGGCATTTGAGTATGTCGCGAAATATCCCTCGGGCGAGACGCAAACGCTGCTACGAGTGCCTCGTTACGACTTCAACTGGCAGCTCACATATGAATTGGAAAAGCCCTTGCTTCTGCCCAAGGGCACGGAACTTACGGCAACAGCCTGGTACGACAATTCCCCGAACAACAAGTTCAACCCCGACCCGTCCAAGGACGTGTATTGGGGCGATCAAAGCTGGGAGGAGATGCTGGCTGGATTTGCCGACTTCGTTATCCCCATGGACGTCAACCCGTCGAGGATCTCCCGGCCGGAGAAGAAGCCCGCGGCCACGCCGGCCGGCGGCGGCGAGTAAAGCTCACGTCACCTCCACGGCGCGCAACACCTGCACCAGGCGGTTCATCTCTTTCAATACGCGCGAGCGGTAGCGTTCTTCGACCCGTGCACTCAGGGTGATGCGCGCCAGTCCGGGCCGCTTTGGGTCGGGCGAAAGAGACAACGTGTCGATGTTGATGCCCTTTGCCGTCATGATGCCGGTCACGCGCATGAGCGCACCAGGTTTGTCTTCGAGCGACACCTCGATCACTTGGCGTAGTGGGTAGGCCGGCTGTTGCATCGATCCTCCTTCAGTAAATGAAAAAGCCCCGGACGGTTGGGGTTCCGCCCGGGGCCTCTGAACTGTTCGCTTGTCAGCGAGTGTTACGGCAGGCCGGCTCGGGCGGGATCAGCGATACGAATCGCTGCCGCCTTGGACATGCCGGTAATCTGCGCGTAAAATTGCACGGTAACTCTTGAGACCTTGCGGTCTTTCCGTAATGATAGGGCGAACCCGCCTGAGAGTCAATTGGGGAAACCCCCAGGTTCGCCTACTGCCTTACAGATGCTCGAATCGCCTGGCCAGGATGGTTTCCGTGCTGGATTGCCGAATTGAGCAGCACGGGGGTTCCAGCAACGATGACATGGGCGATGCCGCCACTCGGGAGGGCAGGTTGCTGAAAGGTGGAGCGGTCGATGACGTGCACAGCATCGAACACGGTGATGTCTGCGTCGGCTCCGACGCGGATACGGCCCTTGTTGCGCATGGTGGGCACGTACTTTTCCAGGCGCTGAGCGGGGAGTAGCGTCATTTTGCGGATGGCCGATTCCAAAGTGAGGGTCTTCCGTTGCCTGACCCAATAACCGAGCGTGCGGGAAAATGTTCCGGCTCCGCGTGGATGGCCCTTGCCGTTATGAATGAGACCGTCTGAGGCAATAATGACGTCGGGGTGGCCGACGGCGAAACGAACGACCTCTTCGGGAATCATGTGCATAATGACCATGCCGCCGGAGCGGCGGTAAGTGGTAAAGGTCTCGGCGGTCAGGCGCTCACCAGTTTCCACCCACTGTAAGTCCGAGTAAGAGATGCCTAATACTTTCTGCCAACCCTCATCGAAAATCGCCGACTGAATCTCCGTTTGTGCGGCGGTATAGGGGTAACATTCGGTGGAGATATCAAGGCCTCGTGCGCGCGCTTCCATTATTGTCTGGATGAGGCGAGGTGCCTGGCGAAGTCCGCTCGACGTTACGTGCACCATGTGAATTGGCGCACCAGTGATCGCCGACGCGGCAATGATCTCTTCCAACCCGGTGAGTGCATCTGGCGCGGGAGCATCGGGAGTCCCCATCGTTCGAGTGTGAATGAAGGCCGGAGCGAGGAAGCGGGAGCCAGCGCGGAAGGCTTCCAGAATTTCCCATCGGGAAGCGCCGGGAGTGTACTGGATGCCAAAGCCCAGCCCGAGCGCGCCTTGCAGCAGCCCGCGTTCAATTCCAGATCGCAGTTGCGTGATCTGTTCTTCGGTTGCGACATTGTCCTTCGCGGGACCGGTAGGCAGGAGGATGCCGGTGTCGTGGAGGATCTTGATCCTCAATGGAGCATGACCGATTGTGACCCCGGAGTTGATGAAGCGCTTCCCCTCCCTGGCGGCGTACCAGGCATTGATATCGCCCGTGCCAATTTCAAGCTCCAACGCCGTGGTGACGCCATCCTGAAGTTGAAGCAACTGGTTCTCTTCGTCCTGTCCATGCGCATGGAGATCGATGAATCCGGGTGCGGCGGTGAGGCCCCTGCAGTCGAGTGTCTGGCGGCCCGTGAGCGCCGTTTGCGAGATGGCGGCGATCCTGCCCGCAGCAATTCCGATGTGGCGGACGGCGGAGAGCCCGGACTCGGGATCGATCACGTGGGCATTGTTAAGGACGAGATCGTAGGGCTGAGCGGCGAGCAGTACTGGTAGTAACACGAGGGCAAAGCGCATAGATTGAGGGTACGACGACTGGCAATTGGGTGTAACGTCGGGGCAGCGTGAAGTGTTCATCTTAATGTGAAGAGGAGGAGGACAGGATGAATAGAATTTGGATTCTCGGCTTCCTAGCCGCGGCGACGATTCAAGGTGCGGTCATTGACGATT
>DASRHX010000303.1:0-4255 GCA_035650295.1 Bryobacteraceae bacterium
TCCGATGGCGATCTCGCTTGCCTCGAAACCGCGGGTAAAATCCGCTGGCAGAAAAATCTGCGCAACGACTTCGGTGGCAAGCCCGGCAAATGGGCTTACGCGGAATCTCCGCTCGTGGATGGCGAGACGTTGGTCGTCACACCCGGTGGAAGCACCGCAACATTAGTCGCGTTGAACAAGAAGACCGGTGATGTGATTTGGAAGTCCACCGTTCCCGGTGGCGACCAGGCGGCTTACGCGTCCGTTGTCATCAGCGACGCGGGCGGCGTGAAACAATACGTGCAATTTCTGGAAAAAGGCGTCGTGGGGGTGGAGGCTAAAACGGGGAAGTTTCTTTGGCGGTACGACAAAACCGCTGAGAACAGTCCGGCGAATATTCCGACTCCGGTTGTGGAGAAGGATTACGTGTACACCGCGACCGGTCGCGGCGGCGGTGGATTGATCAAGCTCAAAGCGGATGGAGGCGCGTTCCAGGCGGAACAAGTCTATTTCAATCCGAAGTTGCCGACACAGATTGGCGGCTCAATCAAGCTTGGTGAGTACCTGTACGGAACGACGGGCCAGGGGCTTCTGTGCGCGGAGTTTCTTACTGGCAATCCCAAATGGCAGGAACGCGCGGTCGGCGCAGGTTCCGTCTGTTTTGCGGAGGGGAATCTTTACGTCCATGGCGAGAATGGCGATGTCGCGCTCGTCGAAGCCTCTCCCGAATCCTATCGCGAGAAAGGGCGCTTTACGCCTCCGGAGCCGCCGGACCGCGGCCGCTCCAAAGCATGGGCGTATCCAGTCGTCGCCAACGGCCGTCTGTACATCCGCGACATCGGTTCGCTTTGGTGCTACGACGTGAAGGGGCAGTAGGCGTCAGAAAACTCCCAATTTAAGTTCGCGCTTCTCCTCGACGCCGTCGAACGTGACCGTTGCGGATTTTTCACCGATTTCCAGGCAACGAACCGTCACGGTTTTCGCCTGGATTTTAACAACGTTCGTGTCTCCGGCGGCGAATGTCTTGCCATTGATGATGGCGAGACGGCGTGCCCCAGACCCGCTGATCCCTTGGAGCTTGATTTCGTTGAACCATGGTTCACGCGCCGCCACGGTTGTCACGCCCCTTCGGCCTTCGGCGGCGTTTGATGTCAGCCCCACCTCGGCAATCACTTCGTCCACCTTCGCCTCCGATTTGGCTGCCACCATGATCATGAGTATGTAGCTCTTTTCGACCGTGGCAAACATCGCCGAGTGTTGTTTCTGCCCCATCACTTGCATGGACACATCCGCCCGGTAGAAATCCCGTGAAGCAAGCCGCACCTTTGTGACTTCACCGACCTGCTGCAGCGGTTGGCCTGGCGCCGCGCCCAATTCCATCAACTCATCCAGAAAATCTTCTCCGTTTTCAACCCCGGGCAGGTTGTCGACAGGGTGCGCCAGCACGCCAATGGAGGTTTCCTGCACAACGTTCCGGGTCAGGAGCAGATACCGGTTCCGTTTCGCCGCCCGGCTCGCGGATGTTCCGATGCGCTCCCCGCCCAGGAGCCCTTCGGTGCTTTTCCGCACGTCCCGCGCGGATGGCTTTTTCAGGACGGTCCAGGTGTCGGGAATCCGAACCTGAAACCCGAAGAACTTGTTCGTATAAACGTTGTCTTTGAGTCTGGCGTCCTCGGGCGTGTTGACCTTCGACTTGCATCCGCAAATCAGCGAGGCCACCACCGCGCCAATCAAGGCAAAAAGGCGAACCTGGCAGTTCATGCAATAGCCCCGCGAAGCTTGCTCCATGCCACTCACACCCATTTTACGGGCGAAAGCTTATGGATTTGGCGGCTTCGGGTGTTCCAACAGCTTTACCAGCCGGCGCGCTTCCCGTTCGACGGCCCGCCTCACTCGGAATGCTCGAACACGAACGGTAATCGGACTGATGCGCAGAGACGTCGCCGCCTCACGCGCGCTCAATTCCTGAATCTGGAAGAGTTCGTAGGCCTGGTAATCTTCCATCCGCCCCTTTTCCTTTACCAATCTTCGCGCCTCCGCGAGAATGGCCTGCTCCAGTTTTCCGTCGATCAACCGGTCCAGTTCCACCTCGTTCAAGTCCGGAATGAGGTTCGTAGTGGACGTTGCGGTGTCGTCTGACGGCCGATGCGCCTCAAGCTTGTCCAGTGGATTGCGCTTCTTTCTGCGATATTGGTCGGCAATTCGCGATTGAACGATCTTACGAAGCCAGGTTCGGAAGCGCCCGCGGCTCTTGTCGGGCACGAAGCTGCCGATGTAACCCTGGACGGTCAGCATTACTTCCTGAACGACGTCCCTCGATTCCTCATGCGACAAACCGGCGCCGCGCGCGGCGGAATAAACGAAATCCTCGTACAACGTGTAGAATTGCCTCCAGCCGTCCTCATCCCCCCGGCGCACTTTCGAGAGGAGTGACGGCTGCGTTTTCAAGCTGTCGTCATCTGCGTTCGCGGCCATGGTCTCACCAAGAGATACACGCATTTACCGGCCAAAGCGTTTCAAAAAATTCCTGAAACGCTTTTGGACCGCCGACGTGAAGATATTTGTGAAGTACGCAATTCTCAGTGATATCCATGCGAATCTCGAGGCGCTTCTGGCGGTGCTTGATGATGCGCGCGGGCAAGGATGCATGCACTATGCATGCCTGGGTGACATCGTCGGGTACAATGCGAACCCCAAAGAGTGCCTGGACATCGTGCGCAGCATGGGGATGCCTTGCGTGAAAGGAAATCATGATGAGTACGCCGCGAGCAACGAGGCCCTGGAGGGAGTAAGGCAGCGCGCGGCAGCGGCCATTCTTTGGACACGGCAGCAATTGGCCGACGCGGACAAGGATTGGTTGCACAACCTGAGGTATGTCCGATTGGTTGCCGACTTTTCGATAGTCCATGCGACGTTGGATGGCCCACAACGCTGGGGCTATGTGCTGGAGAGGCTGGCGGCTGCGACCAGTTTCACGTATCAGAACACTGCAGTATGTTTTTTCGGTCACACGCATTGGCCGGTGGCTTTTATCCGCGACCAGTTCGTGCGTGGCGTCACGTACTCGAAGCTCAAGGTCGAACCGGGGCGGAAATACTTCGTGAACGTCGGCAGCGTTGGCGAGCCTCGTGACGGCAATCCCTGCGGCACTTACGGCATTTACGATCGCGCAGAAGGCTCGATCGAACTCCGGCGAGTTGCGTACGACGTCGCGACCGCTGAGGCAAAGGTTCGGGCCGCCGGCCTGCCCGTGCGTCGAGGAACGTAAGAACAGATCTTATTGGGTGGCCACGACCGTCCAATCGCCGTGGAGGATGGTGCGGACTTCGGGTGTGCCGGGCGGCATCGTGCCGAGCTGGCTCAGGTTTGAATCGTAGTTGTACTTGCGCGTGGGCGGCGCGTAGACGTCCGGTCCTCCCCACGGGGCATTTGCGCGGACGCTGTAATATAACACGGCAGCCGCACCGTTGAAGGTCAGTGTTCTGCCGTTCCAGTTCTCAAGCAGACGGATGACATTCTCAACGCCTCCGCTGTACGATCCTGCCCCGGTCGGGACAATGCCAGTAATAATCGCAGCATAGACGATGGTGTCCACGGCGTTCCGGCTTCCAAGGCCGAGGGGAGCGTTCACATCCGCCCAGTTTTTGGAAAGGACTGTAACGGCATCGGCCGCCAGGCAGGCAGGCGCGGGCGCCACTTTGTTAAAGTCACCCCAGACGTAGAGTGGATTCGGCGTCGCGATGGTAAGTCCGCCCGCCGGCAATTGCTCGGCGTTGTGAATGCGAACAGCGCGCGGGTTCAGGGTGGCGGGAAGACTCTTGTCAGCGATCCAGATGATCTTCACGGGGCGTCCCAATAGTGCGATCAGCTCCGTCAGGTTTTCCCTCAACTTGAGGATATCGACGTCGATCATATCGAACTCTTCACACTCCCGTTTGTCGTAAACGCTCTGGCCCGTAATCGTTACAATGCGGCGAATCCAGGTTACGGGAACAGAGGAGCCGTTGTAGATTCCACTGCGCGCCACGATGTTGCCATGATTGATCTCGATGAGAAGATCGGCCTTGTTGTAGAAGCGTTGCTGCCCAAGGGGTGAACTCGGAAGCTCGAGGAGAGTCGGGGACTCGACCAAGGCGCGCAGATTTGCGGGCGTGTTGGCCGTCTTGATCGGAATGTTCAGGGTGTTCACGCCAGTCACTCGCTCCGCCCGAAAGACACCACGGCCGGATTTTGGTGTTACCGGGTCATCCGGATGCCGGGCGCTGACGAACTTACG
>DASRHX010000304.1:0-2343 GCA_035650295.1 Bryobacteraceae bacterium
ATAATACGCAACATCGACGCGCTGCAGATGCTCGACGAGCTGCCGGCGTAGGTCGAACATCGCCTTCTGGCCGGTCCATTGCATCAGGTAGCCCTGAACGAAACTCAGGACCAATCCGAGCACCATCACGCCTAGATAGATAAGGGAGATCTGTGTCAGCCCGGAATACGGGTCCTAGGAAAGCCATGCTTCGAGCCACCCCGGTACCGTATGCTTTGCGGGCGCCAGGTAGCGGTCGACGGCCAGCTTCGTGAGCCATGGGCCGACGATCTGCAACATCGAATTGGCGATCAGGAAGAGAACTGCCGCCACAACCTGAAGCTTGTAGGGCAGTAGATACACGCCCAACCTGCGCATCAGGTGACTGTCGTAGACTTTGCCGAGCTTCTGCTCTTCCTGGTGGTCGGACATCCGTGTGAGAACTCGATTACCAGTGTAAAGGCAGCTGCGGTTTGTCCAGATTCAGCACACTTATACCGCTTCGATCACTTTGATCAGCGCGGTGAGCGACGTGCGAGTGGCGTGGGCCTTGCCTTGCGGACTCTTCCAGTGAGTTTCGAGAGTGTAGGAGGAGTTGGCCCCATCCTTGCGAAGAGCACGGAGCTGGCCAAGATTATCCATGGTGCCTTCGCCGACGGCGCACCATTCCACCTTGCCATTGGTGGCTTTGCGGAAGTCGCGCAGGTGAACATGGTAAATGCGGGCAGGGTCGAGGTGGCGGTAGCCATCAGGGAACGATTGTTCGCCGGTTTCGGCGGCGTTGTTAGGATCCCAAGTGAGACCGATGTTGTCTTCCTTGATCTCTTTGAGGAGGCGGCCGGCCTGTTCGCCCGACCAGATGTAGCTTTGTCCGACGTTTTCGATGCAGAGGCGAATACCCTTGGATTTGGCCTTGGTGCGCCGTGAGGCCTCTCGCAGTAATTCTGTAATGCGCGGATAGGCTGTGGCTGCGGGCCTTTCGCCTGCGGGGTAGGTGAAGCCGAAGATGCGGATCTTGTTGGTGCCGAGGATCTGGGCACGGTCGATCGCGCCGTCCAGCAAAGTCCATTGCGCGTCGAGAGCAGTGCGGCCGGCGGGCGTGTCGTCAGGGAGGGGAACTTTGAAGAAGCCGGTGCCAAGTACGTTCACGCGGATGGCGTGCTCGTCGAGCAGAGAGCGGAGCTCGTGGATCTTCGCCTTCGGCTGGGCGGTGTTGTACTTGCCATAGATGTTGCGGATTTCGGCCCACTTGACGCCAAACTCCTTCAGCATCTTGATGGCCATGAGAACGTCATCGTCTATTTCGTCGGTCGTAACACCAAGGGGAAATTGAGCGAAGGGAACGGCGAGAGCGCGTGCGGCGGGAAGCGCGGCAGCGGCGAGCAGACGGCGGCGGCTTAGCATGGCGGCATTATATCCCGCGGGGATGCAAAATCTAATCCTTCGCGACCGGTCTGGGAATATAGCGCAGCGCCTCGCCACCGAGGGTGACGAGCACGGCTGTGTGCAGGGCTTCGCGCATCGGCGGCTTGTTGTTGCTTTCAACGGCGCGCAGTTTCGTAGCGTAGCGGGCGATGTTGATGCCGTCGCGTACGGTGTAGCGTTCCTCGTTGGAGTGGGCGGTTTGCAGGAAATCGGTGACGTAGTCGAGAATTTGTTCGTCGCCGAAGGGCAGGTTTTCGCGGAGGATTTCCAACTCCTCTTCGCGTTCGGGGAAATCGATGAGAATTTGCGGCTGTAGACGGGAGTTTATGTATTCGGGGAGGTCAAAAGTGGAGGCGTCGTCGTTCATGGTGGCGACGATGCGGAAATTAGGGTGCGCCTTGATCTTGACGCCGGCGACAATGGACTCGACGTAGCGCCGATTATCAAGCAAAGGCGCCAGCGACGCCCAGCTCTTCTCCGACATGCGATTCCCTTCGTCAAGGATGGCGATGCCGCCGCGAACCATCGCGGAGACGAGGGCGGATGCCACATAACGGAGTTTCTTTTCGCCTTCAATGACGGGAGTGATCAGGAGATCTTCGGGACGCGTGTCGACGGTTGCCTGCATAATGTAAACGTCGCGGCCAAGGCGGCGGGCAGCGGCATAGGCGAGTGTGGTTTTGCCGACCCCGGGCTTGCCAATGAGCCGCGGGTTCATGGGGAGGTCGCGTTCGTCGACCACGAGCCACGACGCTAACAACTGGCGCATTACCTCTTCCTGCCCGACCCAACGAACGGAAAGCTCGTCCGGATGTGCAAGATGAATGGGTACGCCGTCGATCTCAACTGTCATGCAAAACCATTGTCGATGATTGAGGAGACGTGTGCACCTGAGTGCGTGAGGAATTGTGCCTCAGAAATTAAAAGGGCGTATGGCTT